>JABSRY010000300.1 GCA_013214985.1 Hyphomicrobiales bacterium | reverse complement strand
AATAGAAATAACTGGAAGTAGAAGATAATTGAGTTAAACTAGAACAAAAAGGGAGAAGAAAATGGTTTTATTACGTAAATTACTTGTTGTCGCCGCGGTCGCTGCAATGAGCACTGTGGCAGTCGCCGCTGAAAAGTTTAAAGTTGGCTTCATCTATGTAGGGCCGATTGGCGACCATGGTTGGAGTTACCAACATGAGCAAGGCCGTTTAGCCGTTGAAAAAGCTTTTGGCGATAAGGTAGAAACACTTTATGTTGAGAAAGTAGCCGAAGGACCTGATGCTGAACGGGTGATTACGCGTATGGCACGCCAAGGTGCGGACATGATTTTCACCACATCTTTTGGATATATGGACGGTACTTTAAAAGTTGCGAAAAAGTTCCCTAAAATTAAATTTGAACATGCAACTGGCTATAAGCAGTCTGACAATGTCGCTTCTTACAGCGCACGTTTTTATGAAGGGCGCTATATCATCGGGCAAATTGCTGCCAAAGAGTCTAAATCTGGCGTGGCGGGTTATGTTGCTTCATTCCCTATCCCTGAAGTGGTGCGTGGCATAAATGCATTTCTACTGGGCGCACAAAGCATTAACCCTGATTTTAAGCTAAAAGTGATTTGGGTGAACTCTTGGTTTGACCCTGGTAAAGAAGCAGATACTGCAAAAGTATTGATTGCACAAGGTGCTGATATTATAACCCAACATACTGATTCTACTGCACCATTGCAGATTGCAAATGAAAAAGGTATTAAAGGTTTTGGTCAAGCATCTAACATGGAATCATTTGCGCCAAAAGCACAAATGACCGCAATTATTGATGACTGGGCACCTTATTATATTGAACGCGTTGGAGCGGCAATGGAAGGTAACTGGAAATCGGGCAACACTTGGGCTGGTCTTAAAGAAGGTATGGTAAACATGTCTGAGTATAAAAACATGTCTGAGGACACAGCTGCAATGGCTGCGGCTACCGAAGCTGCAATTAGTTCGGGTGAAAAACACCCATTTGCTGGACCTATTTACAATCAAAAAGGTGAACTTGTTGTAAAAGCAGGTGTGACTTTGGATGATGGTGCTTTAGCAGGTATGGACTGGTATATTAAAGGTGTAGATAGCCAATAATTACGAGTTGATAACAGATCAATTATAACAATATTTAAGCGGTATATTTTTGATATGCCGCTTTTTTAATGGCAATCGGTAGGCATATTTTGCTTTAGGGGAGCGGTTATCAAAGTTCAACGGCCGCCCCAGTTATAGGAGCGTCCGCCAAGATTTTGGGGGTGGTGGGGAAGGATTGCGAAATATTATTAGATCGTATTTTAATGTTAAATATGAATTATTAACAAATCTTCAATTTTCAACTTATTAGTTTGCTTGACTAGATCTTTAACGGATCTCCTTTTTTGGAGGCTGTCGTGAGCGTAATTAATTGATTGGTCGGTAGAGCTGTTTGAACAATGTATTTTCTAAAATGCTGACTAAGCGATATTAGTTAGCATTTATTGAGTAAAATCAATGATTTACTTGTTAGTATAAACGAAAGGCTGGTATAGGCAGGTATTCTATGATAGTAAGTAAACTAACTTTGGATAATTTGTTGGAAAATTTATCGGTAAACTTAGTGTTCAATGCTGAAAATAGAAAAATATTATGTATCCCAGATTTGTCAAATTTCTTAGATCCTATCTAATTGTTTTTGTGATTGTTTTATTGTCTAGCGAGGCAAATTCTAAAGAAGTTAAACTACCCGTTTATATTTTAACATCTTATCAAGATGGTGTTTTTCTACCGTATAAAAAAGCATTTGAAATAAAACATCCTGATGTGGAATTGTTTATTCTCAATAAAAAGACCTCGGCAGCAATATCGTATATTCAAGATAAACGTAATGTGATTATGGATGTTTTTTGGGCATCGTCGCCAGATGCATTTGAAATTCTTAAAAACCAAGGCAAACTTGTAGTTTCTGAAATACCCAACAACAAAAATCAAAAAATTCATGGTTACCCCATTAATGACAGTGACGGATATTATCAGGGATTTGCAATTTCTGGTTATGGGATAATGTGGAACACGCAGAAAATACACGAGTTTAATTTGCCGATCCCTCAAAGCTGGGAGCAGCTTACATTACCCATTTATGCAAACCAAATTGGCATTACCGCGCCATCGCGTTCTGGGACAACCCATATTATTATCGAAATAATTTTGCAAAATAAAAACTGGCAAAAAGGCTGGCACGATGTTTTAAAAATAGCGGGTAATTTAAAAACAATAACCGCCCGTAGTTTTAGCGTTCGCTCTAGTGTCGAAGAAGGCTATTTTTCGATAGGTTTGGTGATCGACTTTTTTGCTTTGATGTCTCAATCTTTAAACCACAAGGTGGGGTTCATTTACCCACAAAAAACCGCATTGCTACCTGCGAGTATTGCATTGGTTAAGGGCGGCGAAAATAAAGAGAATGCTCAAAAATTTATAGAGTTTGTTCGATCAGAAGAGGGGCAGAAATTACTGTTTTTGCCTGCATTAAGCCGATACCCAATAAATGAAGCGAGTTATCAATTTGCACCAAAACATATAAAAAATCCGTTTCAAAATATGTCGCAAAATTTTATGAAACAATTTTATGTGCAAATGTCTCAAAAGCGTTACCACCTTGTAAACTCCATGTTTGATCAGCTAATTACTAGAAATTTGGAAAGCCTAAAAGAAGCGTGGCGATTGGTCTATTTGGTGGAAGAAAAAATACAAAAATACAAAGATACTAAAGGTAAATATAATGAATTATCTTTGAGAATTATTACATTAAAACAGCTAATTCTAACGGTGCCTGTGACCGAGCAGCAGTCATTAAATAGTGCATTTAATATGGTGTTCTCACGCCGTAGGCCTGGTATTGCCATTTCTGCGGAACAAATTGCTCAAGAAAAGAGCTGGAAAAATGGCGCCAAAAACCGTTATGAATTGGTTATTAAGCAAGCCGAGGAAATATTGATGGAACTTGCTAATGAACATTAACCCACTAAAGTTTGGCATTAGAGGCAAATTGTTTTTAGCATTTGGTATTATTGCTTTGATCACCTTAATTTCTAGTTCTAGTTCGTGGTTTGCGTATCAGCGCTTGAGTGAAAGTTTTGATAAAATTATTACCAATGACTTGCCAACCATTAGCCTTGCCTCGGAGCTAAATTTTAAGACGGGTGAAATTATTTCTAATGCACCCATTCTGGTGAACGTAACCTCTGAACGGGCGCGCAAAACTGTTTGGCAAAATGTTCAAACATCACTTAAAGAAACAGGTGATTTGATTAGGGAGTTACCGAACTATATAGATGACATGAAGCCCAAAATACTGAGTACACAGCTTAATGATATTAGCTTTGAGTTAGATAAATTAAATAATAATATTAGGACGAAATTTGAAATAAAGGAACTAAACCGAGATTATAATGATAGTTTGAAATGGGCACATGCCGATTTTTTGGATGAAATTGACCCGCTTATTAATGATACCCAGTTTTACATTCAAATTCATTATAGCCGTATAAAACAAGCACCAAGTGATGAGCAGGGCGATCTTTTTATTAAGCTAAATAAAGAACTTGCGCAGCGAGATGCTTTGTTGCAGCTCAAATCTTCTATAAATTTATTAGTGGGGCGTTTGTTTAGAAACTCAAACACGGATTTGTTAAAAGAATTAGATCATAACTTAAATTATGTTAACGAGATTAAGCCACAATTAAATAACCTGATAAAAGATGTTTCTAATGATGAACATTTTTTATCTTTAAGCCAATCAGTTAAAGGAATTATTAGTTTTGTCGATGGGCGGTTTAGTTTGTTTGATCTGCGTAGAAAGCAGTTGGTTTTGCGAAATGAAAACCAAATTTCGCTTAATAAATCGCGCATATTACTAAGTGATTTCCAATCTCAAACCTTTGATTTAACATCTAAGTTAAAAAAACAAGCTATTGTTCAATCTAATCAAAATAACAAACTTATTCAATTTTCACGTCTTATGTTGGTCTCAGCATCTATAGGCAGTGTTTTAATTGCTATTTTAATCATTTTTAGGGTTCAATTCCCCGCCCCTTGGGGCGTAGAATGTTCGCATGAGCAAATATATTCATAAGAGC
>JABSRY010000030.1 GCA_013214985.1 Hyphomicrobiales bacterium | reverse complement strand
GTTGTATAATAATGGAATACTTATTTTATACAGGAGGTCTGATATGTTCAATTTTATGAGCAAAAATTATTTATCTATTTTTTCGACCACTTTAGTGAGCTTATCTTTACTTTCATCCCTTACATTCGCCGAAAATCTCAAATTTCCACCTAAGTTTAAAAATTGTAAAGAAGCGTCATATATGTCAACAAATTGGCATAAGTCTATTTTGAACAAGACGCAAAAAACACAAGATATCCCCAATATTGCTAGCAAAAAATTAATTTGTAAAATGGGCAAAGAAGCCAACATATTTGTTGAACACAAATCTAATATACTAATCTACAAATTAAAAAATCATTTAAATAGAACCGTATCGCCTACAAGCGCCGATATGTGTGAAGTTGTTAATAATTATTGCCAACGTTAATAATCTATTTGAACAAAATACAAGCCCATAGCAGGCGCCACTTCGCCGCATTGGTGGCGGTCACGCGCCTCTAATGCATGCTTCATATCTATCGGTTGCCAGCGCCCCTCACCCACAGATTTTAGACTACCCACAAACGAGCGCACTTGGTTATGCATAAATGATCGGGCAGATACTTCAATTTGAATATCTTCGCCATCGCCTGTAACAATAACTTGGTTTACCGTTTTAATAGGCGATTTTGCTTGGCAATGTACCGACCTAAAAGTGGTAAAATCATGATGACCCACCAAATATTTAGCGGCTTCTTGCATGTTTTTAATATTTAGTGGTTTTTGAACATGCCAAGCCAAGCCCCTATCAAGGGCAAGTGGCGATCTTCGATTTATAATGCGATATATATAATGCCGCTCTTTTGCGTCAAATCTTGCATCAAAATCATTATCAACCGCTTCAACCGATAAAATAGATATCGGGTCTGGTTTTAAATGGTAATTCAGTGCTTCTCTGACCTTCTGAACATCCCATTCCATATTCAAATCAAAATGCGCGACCTGCCCCAATGCGTGTACGCCAGAATCGGTTCGTCCCGAACCATTGACCCTTGGGGTTTGTTTGGTAAACTTGGCTAACGCGGCTTCAATTTGCCCCTGTATGGTTAAGCCTGTATCTTGAATTTGCCACCCATAAAAAGCCGCACCATTATATTCTATTGTTAATTTATATCGATACATCTTAGTCACTCAGTTATCTACTTGCCTATGCATACAGGGTTTCAAAATAAAAAAAAAGCCCTTTCGAAACATACTCAAAAGGGCCTAATTAAAATATTGTTTAACTTACTTTTCTGGTGGCAAAATAGTAAATGTTTGCAAAGTGGCTTCCGTGCCTGCGCCAGCGTCGGCTTTTGCCGCTTTAGCTACTGCGCCCAATAACACGCCATAATTATCACTATCAACATTGGCTGCAGCTTCTTTAACCGATGTGGTAATTTGCATAGACCGTGCCATGGCAGCACCCATAGTTTTTGTAAACACTTCTTGGTCATCATTTGAATTAACAATATTTTCGCAATATGGCGAACAATTGTAGCTCGATTGCTTGCCGCCATTAAACATAGTCAGGTTATCCGTTTGCTCTTCTTGAACGGCCAAATCATAATTATGCATCACATTGCCTTCATCATCTAGCATGATAATATTTGTGCGGCCACTCGCTTTACCAACCAATACTAATATGCCATTGGGTTGCGGTGTTACATCTGCAATTGCGGGGTTACCAATGATAATTGTAGAGGGTGTTTCAGTTAGCTTCAAAATACTGGCTCTATTAATTTCAACTCGCAATGTTTGCGCATTCGCGGCATATGTGAAAGTGAATAAGAGCGTTATAGATAAAGTTAACTTAAAAAAAAGTTGCTTTAAATTATCTATTCTATGTTGAGACATTTATACAGCCTTTGTCAAAGTGTCATAATTATTTGCATGTTCCGAAGATATTACAATAAATATTTTCGTTATATATATGAGCAACTCTAATGGCTAATAGTGAACGAATTACAAATTTTTAAAAAAAATGTCTCAAATAAATACATTTTTACGTTAAACCCTAGCTTCGATATTAAACTTTCGTCGATATAGCGTGGTTAAACAAGTAAATAAAATACAATTCTTTAGTCAATAAAAGCAATAGCGCTACTCAATAATTAATTATTAACTATCATATTCTTAAGTAATAAATACATTTAATATTATATTAACTATGATAAATTTGATAAATTATAATAAATACTTCAATAATTTTATTTATACATATCTATTTTGAATTACTAACAATATAAAATAATATGTATTTAGTGAATACTATTAACTAATTAGTAACGGTTAAAAGCTATATTACGGATAGTTCAAAGTTAAAATGACTTAATTAGAACGGTGCTTAAAATAAAATATTGTGTATGGAGTATATATTATGAAAAATTTAGTAAAACGTTTTGCTGCTGACGAATCTGGTGCAACTGCAATTGAATATGGTCTAATTGCTGCTGGTCTATCTATTGCAGTTATTGCTGCGGTTAACTTGCTTGGTCCAAAACTTGGAGCAGCGTTTCAAGATATCGGCCAGACTTTGACAACTGCTACTAATACTAGGGTTCCAAAATTAGTAGCTAAATAATTATAAGGCATTGCCTAAATTTTAAACGGTATCAGAATTCTGATACCGTTTTTTTGTCCTTAGTCTAATCTAGGCTAAATAGCGTTATTTATCCTTACTAAATATTTGAACTGTTAAGGATTAATTTACTATAACATGCGATCTTTCGCTCATATTAAATTTTTATGGGTAAATTAATGAGTGATTTGTTTAGCATTTTTATTAAGTTTTTTTTCCCAACAATGATGGTTGGGGTGATAATTTACGATTTTTTCACACTCACAATACCTAACACATTAAATTTTCTAATTTTCATTGGCTTTATTTTCATTGCATTTATGACAGGCATTTCCTTAGTAGATTTTGGCTGGCATATGCTCGCTTGCTTTGTTGCTCTAACATTTGGTTTTACATTATTTGCTTTTAATATGTTTGGTGGCGGAGATGCCAAAAGCTTAGCAGCATCAGTTACTTGGTTTGGTTGGCAACCACAAACAGTAGAACTTCTATTGGCAACCGCAATTCTTGGTGGTGTATTTGCAGTTTTTCTTCTTATTATGCGAAGTCAATTAGTTCAATATTTATTACCCATAAAATTAACGAATATCCAATGGGTTAGGGCAATATTTACACCTCAAGCACGTATGCCATACGGGGTTGCTATTGGCGCAGCTGGTATATGGCTATACTCGCCTGATAAATGGCTCGCACTCATACAATAGTCATTATAGAATATATTAAGTAATTTAGAGGATATAAAAAATGAATTTGTCAAAAATTATCATCATCGTTATAGCCCTTGTGGTTGCGGTCGGCGCGATGATGCTATCCCAAAGCCTCACAAAAGCCCCTAAAATAGAGATTGCGGCACCTGTTGTCGAAAAAGTTGAACGGGTAGAGATATTACTTGCAGCAAAAACAATGCAAATGGGCGATAAAATTACTTACGATAGCATTGCATGGCGCCAATGGCCAAAAGATATGATCACAGACAATATGATCTTGAATAATGATGGCGAAGATATGTTAGAAAAAGCAATTGGTTCGGTGGTTAAAATTCAAATTGATGAGGGGGATCCAATTCGTTTTTCAAAAATTGTTGACCCTAAAAATGGTGGGTTATTATCCGCTATCTTAGCCCCTGGTATGCGGGCAATTAGTACCCCAATTTCTCCCGAAACTGGTGCAGGTGGTTTCATTTTACCCAATGATAAAGTGGATGTCATGCTTACCAAAGAAATGAAAAATGGCAAAACTGGTACAGCGACCATCTTATCCAATATTAAAGTCCTAGCAATCGATCAAACAATTCGTGAAGAAGATGGCCAACAGGTTGTTGTCGGCAGAACTGCAACATTAGAGCTTAACTTATCACAATCAGAAGCCCTTGCACTGGCTAACAATGAAGGCAGCTTAACTTTAAGCCTTAGAAGTTTGGCAGACCGTAATATTACGGAAGCAGAATCAACAAAACCAAGCAAGAAACTAACCATTCTTCGTCATGGGAGATCTTAATAATGGTAAATTTGATGACCAGTAAATTTATAAAAAACTCACTCACATTCGTTATGGTTTCTACCTTGGCGGCGCTTATACAAATTTCGCCAACCTATAGTGCTGACGACAGTTATATTAAAATCAAAAATTCAAACACGGTTGTTACGCGTACGGTTAATCTGGGCAAAGATAAAACAATCATTATCGACCTACCCCGAAACGCCAGAGATATTCTAATTGGTAACCCCGAAATTGCCGAAGTAGTTGCCAGAAGCGCCCGCAAATCATATGTCATTGGTAAAAAGCATGGTACAACAAATATTATATATTTCGATGCGCGCAACCGCCGTATTGCAAATATCATCATTAATATCGAGCCCGCAGTTGCAGCATTAGCAAATTTGTTCGCAACAAAAATGCCTAATTCAAAAATTAATGTCGAAGCACTTAACGGTAATATTGTATTGTCTGGCCGAGTTAATACGGCGTCACAAGTTGGTAAAGCGGTTTCAATCGCCAGTAAATATATCAATAAAGGGGCATCATCAGAGGGTAAGCTAGACACTAAAAACGTCATTAATATGCTCACTTATAATGCACGCGAACAAGTGATGCTTAAAATTTCGATTGTAGAAATGCAGCGTAACAGCGTTAAGCAACTGGGTATTGATTTGTCGGCCACTATGGGCGTTGGTTCTTCTATCATTAACTTTAACAATAGCAACCCATTCAAACTTGGCTCGGCCTCAGGCGGTGCTACTGCTGGGTTAACAGGCGGCTTATTAGGTGGCTCTGTAATTAAAGCGTTAGAGCAAATTGGTGTGGTTAGAACCCTTGCTGAACCTACATTAACGGCTATTTCTGGCGAGTCGGCTAACTTTCTTGCGGGCGGTGAATATCCTATACCATCTGGTTACGACTCAGATACCAATACTGTTTTCGTAGAATATAAACCCTTTGGTGTAAGTTTAACTTTCACACCTGTGGTGCTCGATAGAGGCCGCATCAGTTTAAAAATTAAAACAGAAGTTAGCGAAGTCACTACCGATGGCGCGATTACAATAAGTAAAGATATTTCACTGCCATCCGTTAAAGTAAGGCGTACGACCACAACTGTCGAACTACCTTCTGGTGGCTCCTTGGTATTGGCGGGTTTAATTCAAGAATCTACCAAAAAAACCATTGCGGGTATTCCATTCTTTAAGGATATTCCAATCCTTGGTACCCTGTTTAGAAGTGTCGATTTTATTAATAGTGAAACCGAATTAGTAATCATTGCAACACCTTATATTGTAGACCCTGTTGCCGAAGAAGACATAGCAAGACCAGATGCAGGCTTTAAAGTTGCCGATGATTTTAGTGGCTCATTTATGGGGCAAATCAACGCTTTATATGGCGGCGATGCAAGTGGGTCTGCTAACCAAGAAAGCTTCACTGGCGACTTTGGTTTTGTAGGGAGCGAATAATGAAAAACATCCTTAAAAACACCCAATCTATAAAGGCATGGGCAACCCATATGTTTGATAAAACAAATCGAAACAAATTATTTAAGAATACGAGCATTTTAATGGCTTGCATTAGTTTAACGGCCTGCTATCAAACCTATAATCCACCGGCTAATTTAGATATTAACAAACCGCTTTATAAGAATGCGCACCCGATTAAGATCACTAAAGGCAAGCAAGAAATTGATTTTAATTTACCAAAATCAACGGGGGGTTTAACGCCAAACCAAGTGGCAAATTCTGCTAACTTCATTCTTGATTATATGGATAAAGGTGAAGGCCTTCTTGAAATTTGGATGCCACGCGGCAACTTAAATAAAACCGCGATTAAAAATGCCCATCTAAAAATAAGAGCCATCATACGAGATGCCTCTATACCCGCATCGGTCATATCCTATAATAAATATGATGCCTATGGTGATACTCAAGCACCAATTGGCATGAAGTTTGATCGACTTTATGCAAAGGTTAAAAAATGTGGCGGGTTTTCTAAAAACCTAGCGATAAACCATGATAATGAAAATTATAAAAGCTTTGGTTGTGCAACACAAACCAATTTGGCTTTAATGGTTTCAAACCCAAGAGATTTACTAGGTCGCACTAATATGAGTGCCGCTTCTGCCGAAAGACGCCAAATAATTTGGACTAAATATATTAGAGGCCAAGCAACAGGCGCCAGTAAATCAGCAGAAGATAAAGCTTCAGTTAAGGATGTATCAAAATGAGTGATAATGATTTTTTTGACAGTCTACCAAATGACATGGACATTGCTCAAACAGATGTTAAGCAATCGGACCCTATCATTCGTGCGGGTGAGCCAGCTTTAACCAGCGACCCTGAATTTGAAAATGATAATTTCGGCGCAACATCTGTAGCAAATCATCCTGTCATTGACCCCACAAGGCAAGCGGCAATAGAGCAAAACCATATGGGACATGTGTCTAATGTCGAAGTTGGGGATACGCAAAAAGCATTGCAAATTCCTCAAATTTCCATTCAAGTTTTTTATGAAACACCCGCAACCGCGCAATTGTTACAAACCAGCGCATCCGACAGGCGCATGGCACGCTCGCATATCACATTGCAGGCAGGTGGTATTATTGCGGCAAAAAACTTTTATCAAGACGCACCAACCCCAAACCTAATCATTATCGAAAGCCGTTTGCAGCAAGATCAATTGCTGTCGGCGTTAGATGACCTCGCTTCGGTTTGTGATGCGGGTACAAAAGTATTTATCATGGGGCATCAAAATGATATTCAATTATATAGAGAATTAATCTCCAGAGGCATTAGCGATTATTTGGTTTTGCCAACCTCACCGCTTAATTTTATTGAGACTGTATATAATATATATCACGACCCCGAAAGCGCGCCACTTGGTAAGAAATTTGCCTTTTTTGGTGCAAAGGGCGGTGTTGGCTCAAGTACAATAGCGCATAATGTAGCGCATATGATCTCTCATAACATGCATGATAGCGTCACTATTGTAGATATGGATTTTGCATTTGGCACACTGGGTTTAAATTTTAATCAAGATGCCAGCCAAGATATTTTGGGTCTGTTAAAAACACCCGAAAGAATTGACGAAGCAACTATTAATAAAATGCTGATTAAACACAGTGATAACCTTAATTTGTTGCCCAATATCAGCTCTATCGAACAAGATAACAGCATCAGCAGCAATTCGGTCAGCTCATTATTGGGTTGTATGACGCAAAGTGTCGCCAATTCAATTATCGACCTACCGCATATTTGGAATGATTGGGTTAAAAGCACGCTCATTCAAGCCGATCAAATAGTCATTACCGCGACACCCGATTTGGCCTGCCTAAGAAACACAAAAAACATAGTCGATTATCTGAAAAGCCATCGTACTCACGATAAAGACCCGATGATTGTAATGAACCAATTGGGCATGACTAAAAAACCCGAAATTAAATCTAAAGATTTTGCAGATGCTATTGGGGTTAAAGTTATTACCGAAATAGCCTATGACCCACGTTTATTTGGCACCGCTGCAAATAATGGTCAGATGATAGAAGAGTTCAGTAAAGCCGATAAAGCGTTAGATCATTTTAGCGATATTGCTCAAAATCTGATGAGTAAAAGAGTACAACAAGCCACCCAAAAGAAAGGTCTTTTAGACTTATTCAAGAAAAAAGCATAAGCATAAAGGTTTGAGGTATATATATGTTTGGAAAACGTAACGAATTTGGCAAGTCATCTAAACCCGCACCTGCGGCTGCGCCCGTTGCTGCGCCATTAGAGACAAGCCATGTTGCAAGCACCACACCCATCGAAAAAGTGCAAGTCCCTAATATCAGCATTCCAACACCGGTAATTAAAGAAAAAACACCCGAATATTACGAAATTAAAAAAACCGTGTTTGATACACTTATCGAGACAATCGATATGTCGCAACTTGCCGAAATGGACAACGACAATACGCGTGCCGAAATTGCCGATGTGGTCAATGAAATTTTAATCATTCAGGGCGGCGTCATGTCTATCTTCGAGCAAGAAGAATTGCTCGAAGATATATGTAATGATGTACTCGGTTATGGCCCATTAGAGCCATTATTAGCCCGTGATGACATTGCCGACATCATGGTAAATGGCGCAGGCAAAACCTATATCGAAGTGAATGGCAAAATGGAGTTAACCAATGTTAAATTCCAAGACAATGCCCAATTAATGAATATTTGCCAACGTATTGTTAGCCAAGTTGGCCGCCGTGTCGATGACAGTAGCCCAATATGTGATGCGCGTTTAATGGATGGCTCACGGGTAAATGTTATTGCGCCCCCATTGTCAATTGATGGGCCAACCCTCACCATTCGTAAGTTTAAAAAAGACAAACTAACTTTGAAAAATTTGGTCGAGTTTGGTACGATCACGCCAGATGGCGCTACTATTTTAGAAATTATCGGCCGTTCTCGGTGTAATGTGGTTATTTCTGGCGGTACGGGTTCTGGTAAAACCACTTTACTCAACTGTATGACACAGTTTGTAGAGGCTGATGAACGGGTAATTACCTGCGAAGATACAGCCGAACTGCAATTGCAACAAGACCATGTTGTGCGCCTAGAAACCCGCCCGCCTAATTTAGAGGGCGAAGGCGAAGTCACCATGCGCGAGCTTATTAAAAACTGTCTGCGTATGCGTCCAGAACGTATAATCGTGGGTGAGGTTCGTGGGCCTGAAGCATTTGATTTGCTACAAGCTATGAATACAGGTCATGATGGTTCGATGGGCACGCTCCATGCCAACAGCCCGCGTGAGGCACTTTCTCGTATGGAAAGTATGATTACGATGGGCTATAGCTTGCCAAGCGTCACCATTAAAGAAATGATATCTGGCGCGGTTGATATTATCATCCAAGCAGCTAGGTTGCGGGATGGCTCAAGACGCATAACCCATGTAACAGAAGTGCTCGGTATGGAAGGTGATGTCATCATCCTACAAGATTTATTCACTTATAATATCATTGGTGAAGATGAAAATGGCAAACTAATTGGCAGGCATCAATCTACTGGCATTGTTAAACCGAATTTCTGGGATAAAGCCAAATATTATGGTGAAGATGCTAAATTAGCAGAAGCATTAACCAATAGTGCGGTTGAGGAGAATAAATTTGCTTAACCTTAGCCCTGAATTAGTGCAAATGGCCACTACAATCATTATAGTGTTGGCTATAATGGCGGTAATTTATACAGTTTTGTCGTCTTTTCTTAAATCTAAATCAGATGTCCGTCATAAAACTATTGTGACAAACCGAAATATTGGCCTTAGCTCCAATGCGGATTCGACCTTAAATGCCAGAAATTCCGATCAAAAACGTAAAGAGATTCAGAATAAACTAAAACGTCAACAAAAAGCCAAGCTTAGTAAAAAAATTACCATTCAACAACGCTTATTGCAGGCTGGTTTAGGCATTTCTACTGGTACATTTTATTTTGCTTCTGCTGGCCTTGGTATTTTTTGCGCGATTGGCGCCATTCTTTTTGGTGCAAATTTACTGGTTGCAGGTTTGGTGCTATTTGTTGGCAGCCTTGGTCTACCTAGGTTTATTATATCCCGTATGAAATTAAAACGTCAAAAAAAGTTTCTGGATGAATTCCCCAATGCAATTGATGTCATTGTTCGGGGTGTACGCTCAGGTTTGCCGCTTAATGATGCCCTCAAAATGATTGCTGAAGAATCTTCAGAACCGTTGCGCTCAGAGTTTCTTATTTTGATAAATGAGCAAAAAATAGGCATCGCTATTCAAGAAGGCCTGTTTAGAATGAATGACCGAATTCAACTTTCTGAACTTAATTTTTTAGCCATTGTTATTACCATTCAACAAACCATGGGTGGTAATTTGTCAGAAACCTTAGCGGGTTTATCAACGATCATTCGGGGTCGTAAAAAAATGCGTGCAAAAATCGATGCGATGTCAACCGAAGCCAAATCTAGTGCAGCCATTATTGGTGCATTGCCACTGTTAATTATGCTGGGCATTAGCGCGGTTGAACCGGGCTATATGGATCCAATGTTCGAAACCACAACAGGGCATCTTTTGCTCGGTGGTTCCGCATTTTGGATGTTGTGTGGTGTTTTAGTGATGCGCCAAATGATCAATCTTAAAATTTAGGGGTATAAAATGGACTCTCTTATTACTTTTCTTACCAACCCACAAAATCTATTTACCATCATTATTGGTATTGCGTCATTTGTAACTATTTTTGTGATCGCAGGCCCTATGCTGGCCAGTAACGATCTTAATACCCGCATGAAATCCGTTGCCGATGAGCGCAAACGCCTTAGAGAACGCCAATTAGAAGAAATTAACAAAAAGACACTCAATAGCGCCCGTGGGCCACAAGCCAATAGTTTCATAAAATCTGTAGTTGAAAAATTCAACTTGCGTAAGGCGTTCGAAAGTGAAGAAACCATCAGCAAGCTAAGAATGGCTGGCTTTCGTGGGCAAACGCCAATTTACGTATTTTTGTTTTTTAGATTAGCGGTGCCCATCATTCTGCTTATTTTGGCATTGGGTTATTTCTTTTTAATCAATAGTCACGAACAAACAACATCCATGATATTTGTTTATTCGTTTGGTTTGTTCATCATTGGGTTTTATTTACCCAACATGTATGTCAATAACGTCATTAGCAACCGTCAAGAAATTTTAAGAGCGGCTTTTCCAGATACGATGGATCTGTTATTAATTTGTGTCGAGGCGGGCATGGCAATCGAAGCGGCATTTAATAAAGTTGCATCCGAAATTGGCGCACAGTCGCTCGAAATGTCCGAAGAATTGTCAATATTAACTGCCGAACTGTCTTATTTATCTTCTAGAGTGGCTGCGTATAGAAATTTTGCACAACGCACAGGTTTGGAAGAGGTTAAATCTTTAACCACATCATTGGTACAGGCCGAACAATATGGTACGCCACTTGGTACCGCATTAAGGGTTATATCTGCCGAAAACCGCGATGCGCGGATGACCAGAGCCGAAAAAAAAGCCGCAGCGCTGCCACCAAAACTAACAGTTCCGATGATTTTATTCTTCCTTCCGGTTATTTTTGTGGTAATTTTGGGTCCAACTATTATGACGGTTCAATCACAGTTTTAAGTCAAAAATCCGATATTGTTAAATATATCCATATTTCAACCTTCTAAAAGCCATTTGGGGTATTGCTCAAATGGCTTCACTGGTTTAAAAGTCTTGCGTATAAATATTAAAAAATAATGGGTTTATCATGAGCAAAAAGAAAAAATCATTCCGTCCTAAAGCTAGGCTTCCTCGCGGTTTTGGTGACATACATGCTCATGAAGTTCGCACCATGGCGAATATGATTAAAAAAATCAGCGAAGTTTACGAATTATATGGGTTTGAACCACTCGAAACACCCGCTCTAGAATTTGCCGAATGTTTGGGTAAGTTTTTGCCCGACGCCGACCGCCCCAATGAAGGTGTTTTTGCATTACAAGATGATGACGAACAATGGATGGCACTGCGTTATGATTTAACCGCACCAACTGCCCGTTTTGTTGCCGAAAATTATGACAGCCTAGCCAAACCTTTCAGGCGTTATCAAACAGGCAGTGTTTGGCGTAACGAAAAACCTGGCCCAGGCCGTTTTAGACAATTTGTGCAATTTGATGCCGATACAATTGGCAGCAACGAAATGGCCGCCGATGCCGAACTGGCAATGATGTGGTCAGATGTCATGGAAGCATTGGGTATTGCGCGTGGTGATTATATTATCCGCATGAATAACCGTAAAATTTTAGATGGTGTGCTTGATAAAATTAATATGCTGGGTGATGATGATGCATCCGTTAATACCCGCCTAACCGTTATGCGGGCGATGGATAAATTAGACCGTTTGGGTAGCCAAGGGGTGCGCTTATTACTTGGCGAAGGTCGCAAAGACGAAAGCGGCGACTATACCAAAGGCGCAAATTTAGATGAAGCCTCTATCGATAAGGTCATTGCTTTTGTCGAAGCTGGTAAGGCAACCAATAAAGAAACCCTCGCGGCACTTAGCCAACTTATCGCAGGCAGCGAAATTGGCGAGGCAGGCATTGCCGAGCTAGAAGAAATCGGCATGCTAATTTCATCGGCTGGCTATAATGAAGATAGAATTTGCTTTGACCCGTCTATTGTGCGCGGCTTGGGCTATTATTCTGGCCCCGTTATGGAAGCGGAACTTACGTTTGAGATAAAAGACGAAAAAGGCCGCCCTGTACAATTTGGCTCCATCGGTGGTGGTGGCCGTTATGATGGCTTGGTGGCACGTTTTAAAGGCATCGAAATACCGGCAACAGGCATTTCAATCGGCGTCAGCCGCCTTTATGCAGCCTTAGAAGCGCTTGGCAAACATAAAGCATCCAGCGTCATTCCACCAATTATTATTTTGGTTATGGATAAGTCAGAGCGTCCTGCTTATCAGCAAATGGCGGTCGAATTACGCCAAGCGGGCATTCGTAGCGAAGTTTATATGGGCAGCAGCGGCATGAAAGCTCAACTTAAATATGCCGATAAACGCGGCGCACCATAGGAGAATATTCAAGGTGAAGATGCGCGCGAAAATGACGAA
>JABSRY010000003.1 GCA_013214985.1 Hyphomicrobiales bacterium | reverse complement strand
TTATTACCTATTAAATTTATTTCAGTTATAGTGAATACCACGCCCCCATATGATAGAGGAATGTGGCGATAAAAAGGCATTAGAATATCCAAAACCCAATTTAAAATTATTAAGAACTATGCTTGATCAATTTCTTCTTTGAGTGCTTGTAGATCGAGCCATTCTTCTTCCATTTTTTCTAATTCTAGTTTCTTAAAGTCTAACTTTTTTGCAAGCTTTGAAAACTCTTTTGGTTGTTTTTCATAAAAAGCTGGCTTATCTAATTTTTTGCTAATGTCTTCAATTACTTTTTCGGTGTTCGGCACTAATTCATTAAGTTCTTTTAGGCGGTAATTGTCTTTGAACGACATTTTAGCGACCTTTACAGGGGCTTGGTAAACGTCTTTTGGCGCATCCTTTGGAGTGTCCACGATGTTTTTATTTTCGTTTTCTTGGCGCTTAATCTCATGATTAATTTGCTCTTGAGCTTCGGTATATCCGCCCGCATATTCGATGATTTTACCCTTGCCATGCATGAATATTGTGGAGCTGACTACGGCGTCTAAAAACGCACGATCATGCGAAATAAGAATAATAGTGCCATCATAACTGGCTAATAAATTTTCTAATAATTCTAGTGTTTCTAAATCTAAATCGTTGGTTGGCTCGTCTAAAATTAATAGATTAGTAGGGTTTGCGAATGCTTTTGCAAATAACAAACGGCATTGCTCGCCGCCTGAAAGGGAGTTCACGGGTTGTCTTACTTGCTCGGGGCTAAACAAGAAATCTTTAAGATAAGCGACAATGTTTTTTGGCCGCCCTTGCACCATAATTTGGTCGCCACCTTCGGGTGCCAATACATCTTTAACTCGCATTTTAGCCTTTAAATCGTCACGCGATTGGCTGATATAGGTTTTTGTTAAATTTGTACCATGCTCAATCGTGCCAGAATCTGGCGCAAGTTCGCCAATTAATACTTTAAGCAAGGTTGATTTACCGACGCCGTTTGGCCCAACAATGGCTATTCTATCTCTGCGGTTTACGCGGAGCGTCAGATTGTTGATTAGGCATTTCTCATTATCGCCTTCACCCAGTGATTTGCTAACATTTTTAGCTTCAATTACCATTAGACCAGATGCATTACCAGAGGTTAACTTAGCGTGTGCATTGCCTTTTTGTTTGATATATTGAGATTTTTCGGCACGTAATTTTTGTAAAGCCCGCATACGGCCTTCATCTCTTGTACGACGTGCTTTAATGCCTTTTTTAGACCAGATTGTTTCTGCTACTATGTTTTTATCGAGCTTACGTTGAATTTCGGCTTCATCGGATAGGACATTATCTTGCCATTCGTTAAACTCTGTAAAGCTCTTTTTCATCATGTGACCTTTGGTACGGTCTATCCAAAATACATGATTACTGACATTGCCTAAAAATGCTCTATCATGGCTTACAAAAATAATAGTTGAACGGAGTTTCTTTAGTTTTTTCTCTAACCAATTAATAGATTCAATATCTAAATGGTTGGTCGGTTCGTCTAGGATTAGGATATCAGGATCGGTATAAAAACTACGAATAAGGGCGGCTTTACGTTGCTCGCCGCCAGATAAGCTTTTGATATTACGGGTGCTATCGAGTTTTAATTCATCTAACCACGCATAGACTTTATAATCCAAATCGGGGTCCATACCATCAGTAATAAATTCGAAAATTGTTTCGTATTTACTAAGGTCTGGCACTTGTTCCAACATACTGTAAGTAAGCCCCGGTTGGTGAAACATCGTGCCTTCATCGCAATCTATTTGTTTACTGATTAATTTTAACAACGTGGATTTACCACAACCATTACGGCCAACAATGGCAATTTTCATACCTTGGCTGATAGATAAGTTAAGTTGGTTGAATAAAATACCATCTCCACCGCCAAGGACGATGTTTTGCAGGGTGACTTGAGCTTTTGACATATGATTATTAGGCCTAAATTGAGTTTTTTGCAAAATGCCGTTTATCGCGCCAAATGTCAACCAATGCTAACGCTAGTTGTTTAATATTACAATATTTCCGTTTGCATCTATAAATGCGGCGTTTTTTCTTTGCTTGCGTTTGGAATTACTTTTGGCTTTGTAGATTTTTTTTGCAGTTTTTTTAGTTTTAACAAGTCTGCGCGTTTTCTTGGTTATTTTGCGTTTTTTCTTAGATGCCTTGGTTTTGGATTTTTCTGATAATGATTTGCCATTAAAAGTCACGACACTTTTACTTCGCTTGTTTTTAAACGATTTTTTAGAATAGCTCGAAATTTTGATGATGTTAAGATTGCGTGATATTTTTTTAATAGTGCGTTTGTTTGCCTGTTTATGCGCCAAATTTTGCGCGTAAGTGGATTTAGATGCGCTGGCAATATTTGCTTTGCCTTGATGGGTGTTGTTTGCCAGATTTAGGTTGAATTTTGACACATAAGCAGCGGTCATGAAGTTTTTAAACGTAGATGCTGGCAGCCTGCCGCCTGTTAGCCTATTCGTGGGGCTGTAATTGTCGTTACCAAACCAAACACCCGTTACTAAATGCTTTGTAAAGCCCATAAACCAAGCATCGCGGTAGCTTTGTGTTGTGCCTGTTTTGCCAAATGCTTTGGTAAAGGGTAATTGTGCGCGCCTGCCTGTACCATATTCTACAACATTGCCAAGCATGTAATTAAGTTGGGATACTTTGCCAGGATTAGCAACAACCAATGCTGCATATTCATCGCGGTTGCGTTTATATATAAGGTCGCCAGAGCCATTGCGGATTTCAGTAATGCCGTAAGGTTGTGCTAAAGTGCCGCCATTTGCAATGGTGGCATAGGCGCCCGTTAAATCTAACACAGAAATTGAGGCTGTGCCTAAGGGTAGGGATGCATTTGCAACCAATCTTGCGTCTATACCTAATGATTTAGCGGTTGCTATAACATTTTTATAGCCAATTTCTTGTGCTAATTTAATTGGGATTGTATTGATTGACTTTACCAAAGCATTATTAAGCGTTGTACGACCAATATAACGACGATTATAGTTTTTTGGAGCCCATTTTTTAATTTGTACTTTAGTATCGTAAACCGTACTATCAGGTGTAAAACCGTGGTTTAGTGCTGCCATATAGACCAAAGGCTTGAAAGATGAGCCAGGTTGTCTTGCTGAACTTGTTGCACGGTTAAACTGACTTTGACCATAGTCTTCACCGCCGATTAGAGCTAGAACCGCGCCATCATGCTCCATGCTTACCAATGAGGCTTGATCTACTTTATATTTTTTGCCTTCATTGGTTAGGCTATCTTGTATGGCTTTACGGGCATCTGCTTGTAAATTTTGATCGATTGTGGTTTTAACATGAAGAATATAATTTGAACCACTGGCCAATTTTTTTGCACTTTCATATACGCAAGCGATGAAATATTCGGATTCATTATCATATTATGTACGCTGTATGGCAATCGCTGGGTTTTTACGCGCATTGGCAACTTGTGCTTCGGTCATAAAGCCTGAATCAACTAAACTATTAAGTACGACATTAGCGCGGGCTTGTGCTGCTTTTAAATGGGCGTGGGGTGCATAGGTTGAAGGTGCTTTAAACAAACCCGCTAGCATAGCGGCCTCCGAGAGGTTTACTTGGCGGATTGATTTGCCGAAATAATATTTTGCGGCGGCCTCAAGGCCATAATTACCAGCGCCCATATACATCCGATCGAAATATAGACTTAAAATCTCTACCTTTGTGAGGTTGGCCTCTAACCATATTGCCATATAGGCTTCTTTAATTTTACGCTCTAAAGTGCGTTCTGAGGTAAAAAATAGATTTTTTGCTAATTGCTGTGTGATGGTGCTTGCACCATGATTACGGCCGCCTTTGTTAGACATATTATGCGAAAGCGCGCGCGCAATGCCCAATGGATCTACACCGAGATGATCGAAAAACTTGCGATCTTCGGTTGCTAGAGTTGCCATGATCATATGTTTTGGTAATTCGGTTAGCGGTACATTTTTACTATGTTTAATGCCGCGATGACCAATTTTTACATTATTTTGATCGTAAAATGTTACGGAATATTCTTTATATAGCTTCCAACCTTTTTCGACGTCTACTAACGCATATTGCCCTACCATAAAGAAGATAATAAGCGCAACGAAACTTAAGGTGAATATGTCTGAAAAAACCGCGATAAGAAACCGTTGAAAGCCACGAACCCGTACGAAATTGGTGCAATAGCTATATCCTGTCCATATTTTTTTGAAAAACATGCCCAAATTGACCAAATTATGAATTGTGGCATTTAGAATATTTTTAAAGAAATAAGCAATTTGGTATTTATTAGGCATAGGCGTTTACAATGTTCCAACTCAAAACAAATAAATTAATAAAACCGTCGCTTTTATATATTAACAAAAGATTAACGCGATTGATATAGATTAAGCAGGACTCGTGCCAAAATATTTTGTGCCAAAATGAGAAGGCTACGATAAGCCAAAATATTGGAATAATATTAGAGAAATTCTATAATTGATTAGATAAAAAGTGCAAATTTTTTGTAGTTGTGTTATTGCTTATTTTCTAAATTTGAAATTATCTAAAATATACCTAACACTATGAAGTTATAGAATATGTTCTGGGAAGAAAAAACTTTAAACCAAATGACTGAGCCTGAATGGGAGAGCCTATGTGACGGCTGTGGTAAATGTTGTTTGATAAAATTAGAAGATGAAGATACGGGTGAAGTAATTTTTACCAACCTATCTTGTAAGCTGCTAAATGTTAAGACTTGCCAATGTAATGACTATACTAATCGTGCCAAATTTGTACCAGATTGCATTAAAATGACACAAAAAGACATTAAGCAATATGCTTGGTTGCCGCAATCTTGCGCATATAGATTGTTAGATGAGGGTAAAAAATTACCAGATTGGCACCCGCTTATTTCTGGCGACCCCAAAACCGTGGTTGAGGCTGGTATATCGGCAATTGGAAAAATTGAAACTGAAGAGGGTGTTGAGGAAGAGGATGTTGTAGATTATATTGTTCAATGGCCTAAAATCTAATTTGTAATATGTTAACCATTTGATTTGTATCTGTTTTTTGACTTATGAAGAGGGGCGGGGATTAAGTTCAACTAATAAAACCGCTTATTGACCGTACGCAATTGCTCGCCTATATTTGGACATAGTTAAAAAGGTTAAGAAAAACATACATATTAAAACCCTGCTTTTGAAGCGGGTTTTTTTGTGCCAAAATTATGAACAAACAACAGATAATACTACAAAAGCTAGAGCGTCAATTGTTAAAAATTATGTCGCTACTGGCTAAAACAGAGCAGCAAGCTGATTTGGCATTTTGTGAAAAAGAAGCGAAAACACTTACAGTGATTATTAAAGCGCTTGAAACATTAAGAAACATGCAATCAGCAGCAGAAGATGAGCAATTAGAAATAAGTGAGTTAGCAGCTAAATATGAAACGGATCAGAAATTTCGAGATGAAATTGCGCAAAAACTTGCGTCAATTAACAAAAAAACAGATAAATAAATTTGCGGAAGGACTTAGCGAACAAGAAGCAGAACAATTATATTATGATTGGTATTTGTGGGCAAGGGATGATCAGTTGCCACCTAACTTACAAGCCCAATCGGCGCCTTTTAAACCGCTAAACTGGCGAAATTGGATATTGTTAGGCGGGCGTGGTGCGGGGAAAACCCGTGCAGGTGCAGAGTGGATTAGAGCTATGGCGTTAGGTATTGCACCTTTTGCCAGTAAGCCAGCCTGGCGAATTGCGCTAATCGGTGAGACATTTAACGATGTATGTGAGGTTATGCTCGAAGGGGATAGCGGGCTATTGCACATCCACCCTGAACATCAGAGGCCAACTTATATTGCATCACGCAAGCGGCTTGAATGGCCAAATGGTGCGGTGGCGCAATTATTTAGTGCAGAAGAGCCTGAAAGTTTGCGGGGGCCGCAATTTCATGCGGCTTGGTGTGATGAGTTTGCCAAATGGCAATATGATACCGAAGTTTGGGATATGCTGCAATTTGGCATGCGTTTAGGAGACAACCCGCAAATTGTATTGACCACGACGCCGCGCAATAAAAAGCAGTTAAAAGATATGTTAGCAATGGAAGGTAGCTTTGTTAGCAAAGCATCGACTTTTGCCAATAAACAAAATTTGGCGGCGGCATTTATTAGTAATATTGACCAGAATTATGCGGGTACAAATTTAGGCCGCCAAGAATTATATGGTGAAATTATTGAAGATAGACAAGGGGCGTTGTGGCAAAGTGAGGTTATTGAAAGCTTAAGGCGTAGGCAAAAAGATTATGATTTAACCGAGTTTAAGCGCATTATTTTAGCCATTGACCCACCCGCTACTAGCCATAAAAAATCTAACGCTTGCGGTATGATTGTTGCTGCGATGGATGAAAACAGGCATGTTTATATTATTGCAGATGTGACAATGCAAACTGCTGCGCCTATTGTTTGGGCAAAAAAGGCGGTTGAAATTTATCATCAGTTTAATATTGACCGCATTGTTGCCGAAGTGAACCAGGGCGGTGAAATGGTTGAAACCAT
Organism: Hyphomicrobiales bacterium; assembly: GCA_013214985.1. Classification (GTDB taxonomy): domain Bacteria; phylum Pseudomonadota; class Alphaproteobacteria; order Rhizobiales; family OSC116; genus OCS116. The sequence goes on along the minus strand of JABSRY010000003.1, from coordinate 15,336 downwards.
ATTGCGCACAATTGACAGTCAAATCTCTTATTCTGCAGTGTTTGCTAAAAAGGATAAAAAAAGCCGAGCTGAACCTGTTGCGGCTTTATATGAGCAAGGCAAGGTGCATCATTTGGGCATGTTTGAAGCGTTGGAGGATGAAATGTGCCAATTTGACCATTTGATTGGTTCATCCAAACTAAGCCCAGACCGTGTAGATGCCTTGGTTTGGGCGGTCAGCCATTTGCATTTAAATGGCGGTACTAATGTGCCGCGCATAAGAGATTTATAGAATTTAAGATGAATTATAAAATTGAAAGGGGAGACATATCGTTTCTGCAACGGATGGGTTTTGCTCAAAAACCAATTGAAAAGAGCGTTAATAATGCAAATACCAGTAACGCCAAAGCTGAAGAAAGGAAAAATTATGTGCCGTTAACCCAATATGGGCAGGAGTTTGGTTTTTTGTTAAGTGAAGATTTTACTGACGATATAAGCATTTCGTCGATGGCGCGAAATGCCTATATGCAAAATCCGATTGCCCATAGAGCGGTGCGGATGGTTGCAGAGGCAGCGGCTTCTATTCATTTACAATTATTTAAAGCGGATGAAGAGCTGACTGATCACCCGTTGCTTGACTTAGTTACGCGCCCTAATATTAATATGGCGGGACGTGAGTTTTTTGAGCAATGTTACAGCCAGTTAATGATTGATGGAAATTGTTATATTAAACAATCTAGCATTGATGATACGCACCCAGACACATTATATAGCTTACGACCAGACCGAATGCGAATGATAGTGGATGAACAAGGCTGGCCTGCATTTTATGAATATAAACTGGGTGCCAAGAAGGTTAGGTTTAACCAGCAGGTTGATATGATTAAGCCTATTTTGCATTTAACTTATTATAACCCAAATGATGACCATTATGGGCAAAGCCCATTTAAGTCGGCACGGTTGGCAATTGAAATTCATAATGCCGCGAGTAAATGGAATAAAGCGTTGCGTAACAATAGTGCGAGGCCTTCGGGCGCGGTGGTTTATAAGGGCCAAGAAGGCCAAGGCAACTTATGCGCCTGTCCATGTAAAGGCTCACAAAATTAATGACGATATTGCACTTAGTTGGATAAGGCAAACTCGATTTGGCGGCGAGAACTGGGCGCTAAATCAGGTGCCGCTAAATGAACAAACCGAAACTTATGAAATTGAAATATCGGCCATTAATAATGATGCGGTGGTAAGGCAAATTGAGAGCCTAAACCCAAATATTGTATACAATGCGGCACAGCAAATTGTAGATTTTGGGTCGGTAATTACGGAATTTAGAATTAAAATTTTTCAGATGTCGGCACAGGTTGGGCGCGGCAGAGCAAAGGAAATGAATATTTATGTCTGACAGTTATTTTTTAGATTTACCTTTTTTAGCATCAGCGCAAAATCAAAAACATATTACGATGAATGAGTGTTTGAACCGACTGGATATATTGGTGCAATTTTCAGTAAAAACCAAGGATATTGCAGATAGACCAGCAAACCCTTTGGAAGGCGATCGATTTATTGTTGCGGCGTCTGGTGCCGGTGATTGGCTTGGGCAAGACGGCAAATTGAGTGTTTATTTGGATGGGGTTTGGACGAACATTAGCCCCCGAAATGGGTGGTTATGTTGGGTTGAGGATGTGCAACAAATTGTAGTTTTTATGAATGGAAGCTGGCAAGAATATTCGCCGAAAAAAACGATATTTAGCCCAGATGTAAGTATTTGCGAAGAGATGGGGTATGGCCAGACTTCGACAAATGCGCCTAATACCGGGTGGAACCAACGATATTTAAACCTTATGAAAATTAATAATTTAGGCGCTGGAGTAGTGTTTGATCAAACACAAAGCCGCTTTAAATTGCCAGTTGGAAAATATTGGGTGAAAATTATGGCGGCTGCCATGCGTGTTGGCAAGCACAAAGCAGACTTAAAAAACCTTGTAACTGGGCAACATCTAATTCAGGCATCTTGCGAGCATAGTGAAGCGGGTGGTGCATCGAGCGCATCTTTATGTCGTAGTATGGGCGAAGGAGAATTGATTGTTGATAATGCCAGCGACTATTTTGGGTTGATGCATCATGTTGAAACAGGTGGTGTTGACGCTTGGCAGTTTGGCTCGGCAGGTGAAGGGCCATCGACAAATTGTAAAATTGAACTGTGGAAATTATAACATGGCGGATAAAGCAATATTAGATGCAACGACAATAGCGGGCGGTGGGTTTGTTAGCTACGCATCTATATTAGGTGATATTGAAAATTGGCTCGGATTTTCACTAATTATTTGCACATTAGTTTTAACCATTATGCGTATCGTCATTGCAATTAATGAATGGAAAAATAGCAGAGATGACTAAGATTTTTTGAGTGTGTTTTTAACCAAAAAATAGGCATTCTTAAGCATCGGGCGTAGGGTTTTAAGAAATAAATTACCCCAAATATTGCCTTTTAGAGTAAGTGGTAAAATAAGATCCACGACTTCATCGACATGGTTGTTTGACCAACTGGTTTTATAATGATCTTCTGGGGCTAAAAGGTCAAATTTCTCTACACCATTATCGATTGCCCATTCGATGGTTTTTAGCAATTGACAACTACCTGGACTGTAAGATTTATATTGCTCATTCATTGCGCCTAAAAATGAATAATAAACGCTTTGATGCAGGAAACCAATTTCGGCAGCAGCGAGGACGCCATCACATTTTAGTGTTGAAATGATGCATTTAAAGGTATCATTTGGGGTGGTTATGATGTTTTTAAGAGATTGTAATTTAACTGGATTCATAAATAATCGGCTAGTCATACCCTGTAAGGCAAGTTGATTATTTTTCATTTTTATAATGTCATCAACAATTGTTGCATCAATGTCTTCATTGGTCAAAATCTGAAAATTAACATCATAATTTGCATTGAGTTTTTTTTGTGTACGACGACGAGACTTGCGTGTGCTGGAGGACATTGTCTTTAAATAATCATCGATATTATTTAATTGTTCAAGGTCAATATAGGGGGCGTTTTTCTTGGCAATTATTGTACTAATATTTTGTATTAACTTATATAAATTTCCGTTTACTTTTACGTTTCGAAAATGTAATAAATCGATACAACTAGCTTTAAATTGTTTGGTTAGCTTTGTTTGGCATTGGTTAATGTCTGCCTTGCCAATATCCGCAATATCATTATATTGAATGATGGGTTCACCTGCCATTTCGGCGGTTGTAAACCCAAATTTTTTGCTAATGTCGAGTGTGAATTTTGCCTGTGAAGGTTGTTCATCATCGCAGACAATAATTAATTTATTGCTGGACAGATCATTTTTATGCCAATGGTCGGATGTAAATATATTATTATGCTTCATAGAACCAGTTCAACACTAACTAATTTTAAATTATAAAATAAAATTCCATTGGAAAGCGCATCAGTCCAATGGAATTATTGAATTTGTTATTTTACCAATTTATAAGCTTTGATATCTTTAAAGCCTAATTCTTCGGATGGATCTACGCGGAAATCTACATTATATTTCATCTTTTTTAACTTACGAAGACCGCTTACTTTATGAAAACCTGCTAAGGCCAACCGCGCATACATACCTAAACCAGAAGTCGGTGTTGCAAGATTTTGAATGCCTAGAGTGTCCCTTAATAAACCATTTGCATAGCGTACCGCATAATGATTACGCAGTTCTGTGTTCCAATGTTCTGTGGTTAGCGACACATTCATGACACCCAAATTTTCGATACGGTGAGGGCCATTAATTGGCCAATGCGACATAACACCTGGTTCTAGATCAAGAATTTTGGCATATTCATCATACCAATCTTGATAAGTGATGTCATGTTCATCGATACGGCCTAAAATGATTTTTTCCATTTCGTGATTTTTCAAAAATGGTTCGCTATTTGGGTAGATATAAACCCGTTTACGGCCACGAATTTGCCATAATGCTTGACCCGGGATATCACAATGATAGAAAACTTTAATTTTTGGCGATGATATTAAAATGGTCATCTTGTTTTTATCTGGCATGGTTTCAAAATGGGGTACATTTTCTTCCATTTCGCGGAACATTTGATCTAATACTTCACCATATGCAGGATCGGCTTCCCATGGTTTTTGAATATTAATCCAGATATGGCCATCACGGACGGCATTTAAAACTTCTTCGCCGCTTAAATCGCCAAATTCGCCATCACGCCATGTCGATTTATGAATATGCGTAAGGTCGTGGGTATTTACATGATAGTTAGACCTTGGTGTTTTATCAATTAGCTTTGCCAAAGCTTCATCGGTAAATAATTCATGTTTATGAAGGTTGTGTTTTTCGGTGATGATATGCTTGCTAAACAATTCTGAATTTTTAGCTTGCCAGTCTGGAAAAATTTTGTTCGTCATTTTTAAACCTGTTTTGTAATGGCATGGTCCGCAATTTAGATGATGCGGTATGTCTTTAGCGCTGATATATATTTTAAGCTCTAATATATGAGCCAACAAATTATTAAGTTAATGTATAAAATTTAAATTACTATTTACAAAAAATTGTTTCAAACTTGAAATTGGTTTTATATTTAACAATTTATAAATATCCAAAGATGTTTTTATAACCTATAAGCAATTAGTCTATTTTTTTTCGATAAAACTTTATTCAGTCCTTGTTCATATATATGCGTTTATACTAAGGTATTGTTGGAGAGAACCAGTAGATGAGAAAATACGTTCAAAAATTTGTAATATATTTAATCGCGTTATCGCTTGCCATTGGTGTTAGTGGTAGTACGCTAGCTGCTGGAAGTTTTAATTTTAACCTGAATTTAAAGCTCAACCATTCTTATGGAAACAATCAATCTAGGCTTTTGAAATTTGCGGAAGTTGATTTGTCTCGAATATTGCCATATATTTTAAGGCGCGGTGACCAGTTAAAAAGAGTAGAGCGAACTCGTTATAGAGGCGTTAATGCTTTGAAACTGATTATTTTTAATGTAAATTCTGGTCGTGTCGTCTATGTTTATATAGATGCCGATACGGGACGTATGCTTTAGATTTATGGTATTTATATGCGGTTTTTAATAGTTGAAGATGATAAAGACTTAAACAGACAAATTAAACAGGCGTTAGAAGATAGCCGTTATGTTGTTGATGCCGCGTTTGATGGCGAAGAGGGGCATTTTTTAGGCTCTACCGAAAGTTATGATGCCATTGTATTGGATTTAGGTTTGCCGTTAATAGACGGTATCTCGGTTTTGGAAAGCTGGCGCCGAGAAAATATAAAAATACCCGTTTTGATTTTAACGGCGCGTGATCGATGGAATGATAAGGTTACTGGTTTTGATGCTGGAGCCGATGATTATTTATCAAAACCGTTTCATATGGGAGAATTGCTAGCAAGGCTTAGGGCGCTGATAAGGCGCGCCGCAGGACACGCATCGAGTGAAATTTCTTGTGGCCCAATATTATTGGACACGAAAACGTCTCGTATTTATGTAAACGACGTACAAATAAAAATGACTTCACTTGAGTTTAGATTATTGTCTTACATGTTGCACCAACAAGGTAGGGTTATATCTAGAACGGAATTAGTCGAACATTTATATGACCAAGATTTTGACAGGGATTCTAATACAATTGAAGTATTTGTGGGCAGAATACGCAAAAAGCTTGGGGTGAATATTTTGCAAACTATTCGGGGTTTAGGGTATCAGCTTATTGAAGAGGGTGCTTAATTGGTTTCTCTTAGACGCAGGTTATTAATATCGACATTAATTGGTAGTGTGGTTTTAACGTTAACAACTGGCTTGTTTTTATCGATAATTTTCAAGATATCTCATGAAAAACAGTTTGACCAAAGGTTAGCCAATACATTATCTGAATTGGTTGGTGCTACAAGAATTACTGACAAAAATATATCATTGAATTTACTACATTCATCGCCGCAATATTATAATTTATATTCTGGCTGGTATTGGCAAATTGTTCTTGAAAATGAAATATTATTCAAATCTAAATCGTTGCAAAAATCATCCATTATTAAGCAGTATGATATTGAGCAATATCAAGATGGTATATTTCGGGGAAATATAGATGGGCCTATTGGCGAGCCGATAAGAGTTTATGCTCAATATATTAGCTTTCCAGAACTTAATAAAAAGCTATTATTCATTGTATCGGGCAATTCAGAATTATTAAACGCGCAAGAAAAATCGTTTTATTGGATGATATCATCTGCTTTGACTTTGTTAGTATTTGGCTTGATTGGCGGCACATTTTATCAATTGCGGTTTGTGTTGAAACCGTTAACAAGCCTTAAAAATTATTTAGCAAAAATTAGAATTGGCGAGGGTCAGTCGATTGAAGGTGATTTGCCGATAGAAATAATGCCAGTAGCCAATGAAATAAATAGTCTAATTGACGCAAATAAAAAAGTGATTGATCGGGCGAGAACACATGTCGGGAATCTAGCGCATGCTTTAAAAACACCGATTTCTGTGTTGTTAAATGAAACCGATAACAAGGATGATGCAAAATCCAAATTAATTCATGGACAAGTGAAATTAATGAATGTTCAAATAACACATCATTTAAATAGAGCAAGGATGACGGCGAGTTTAGAGAGCGTTGCAACAAAAATACCCGTTTCGCCTATTGTTAATTCGATTGTTAATGTGTTGCAGAAGATAAATGTAGAAAAAAATGTTAAAGTAGAATTGAACCTAAATAAGGCACTTTGTTTTCATGGCGAGAAACAAGATTTGGAAGAATTAATAGGCAACCTAATTGACAATGCGTTTAAATGGTGTGGAAACAAAGTACTAGTAACGATTACTAGTACTGAGAATAAATTTAAAATTTTGCAGCTACACATTATTATAGAAGATGACGGGCAATTTATGCCACCAAAGGAACTTGAAAGAGTTTTAAAACGTGGACACCGAATAGACGAGAATGTAACTGGCTCCGGTTTAGGTTTATCGATTGTGAAGGAATTGGCAGGGCTATATAATGGTGAATTTAAGCTAAGCCAGAGCAACCTTGGTGGCTTAAAGGCTGAATTATGGTTGCCATTAGCTTAAATTTTGTTTTGAAGTTTGAGAATATATTAGAGGGAATTTAAAAGTTTAGTAGATTTTTAATTAAACCCTTATAATGTCGATAATATGTAAGTAATATATTAGTAAAAACACAGATCGGGTCCACTTAAAATGGATATTAAGAGTTTTCTTAACCCCAAAATGTACAAAAAAATTGGATTGCTGCCGCCCGAAGCTTTGAAATATTTGCTGGCGCAGATAGAAGAAATGCCAAATGATGAACCTGATAAACCACACATGTTGCGCATTGCGGAAATAGCCAAAAAAACGCTAATGACGCATGAAAATAATACTCAGACTAAAAAAACATATAATTTGCAGCGCTATTTCTTTTTACCATTTGAAAAAATTATTTTTAGCGGTGAATTGGATCAAAAACTTCCCGGGCGAATTTCTAGAACTTCGATGAAGAATATATGGGATTATGTATGCGAGCAATTAATACCAAATGATATTGGCGAATATGAAATGGCGTTTAAAGTTTCTATTCAAAAGAAAGAAGTTAAAAAAGCCAAAATTATTGTGAACGAATTTAACCGTTTGGTTGGCCAAAAATTAGAAGAAGTCGTTAAAGCCTGTAGAAAAGATGAAAGAGAATGGCGCAGATTAGGCATGGCGCTTGGTTCAAAAGTCATAGCATTAGATGCCGAAGAACTAAGTTATTATTTACAGAATATTCCTGAAATAGAGAAAGCGATAAAATATTTTGCGGATGAGATTATAGATTTGAGCGGTAAGCAATTAGTTTCGATTACGAATGATATTACAAAAATAAAAGATGAGAAACCAAGTTTGTTTCCCTTTTATGTGACGTTGTTGATTGGTTCGTTGAAATATTCAGAACATTCTATGCGAATAATTCAAAAATATTATAGGATTGATGATGCTTCGGCAGCGTCGAAATCTGATCTTTCATTATTGGGTGAAGGCCTGATATTTAATGCAAAAATTCATGCCAATAATTTTGAAACCGCATTTAAAAACAAACAAGAAGGCTCTGTGCTTCTTAGGCACTATCAAGAATATGCCAAAGTGATTTTAGGCTTGGAACGTGAGCTTGAAATATCGCCGATAAGCAGTTGGGGTAAGGATATTATCGCGTTAAGATCGAAAATATCTATAAATATTAATCAGACAATTACAAATTGCCCCAAATTAATAAAAAATGTTTTAGGTAAGTATCAAAATATTGTGGGTGACGTAATTGCTGAGCCACCCATACAGTTTGAAATTGACGAACTTATAAACTGTGTGGAATTATTTTATGGTATAAAAAATTATATTGCGGCATCATCTTGCAATGCTGCATATTCGAGTAATTTTAGCCGTGTTATTCAATCGATTGAGCTATTGTCCGAAGCGATTGTAGAACAATTAAGGCGCGAATGCCTTAGTAACCAGAAGATTTTATTACAGTATTTAGAGATTGCGACAATACTTCTTAGAATAATTAAAAGCAGCGAAGAAGCCCAAATATATAAAAAAGGTGGCTTGTTGGCAATTAGAGACACAAACACAGCCTAAATATTAATATTGTTTTCTGGAGCGATTGCTAGGGCAAATTGTCGCGTTGCAATTATTTTAAATTGGCTTATAAAAGTCTAAACTGTTTTGGACTGAATTTAATGACTCAATTATATTTTGGAATTACTATTTTTGTATTGGCATTATCTGCTTTTACCTATTTGTCGATGCCAATATTCTTGCGTATAGATGGCGCAGCTGAAACGCTAGCTAAAAAGATGAAGTTGGGTATTTCGGCATTTGCAATTATTCTTAGCCTATGTGCTTTCGGACTATACTCAATCATTGGCAGCCCCTATTTAATTGAGATTAATAAACCTGTTTCGCTTGACCCCAAAACACAAGCCATTATTGAACAAATTGAGGCACATTTATCTGAAAACCCTGAGGATGCCGAGGGGTGGCAAGTTGTTGCACCTACTTATTTAGCCACAAATGAGCCACAAAAAGCGTTTGAGGCATTTGCAAATGCAATTAAATTTGGCAATAGCAATGGTAAAAACTGGCTTGGCCTTGGCAAAGCCAATTTAATGGTAAATAGAGGTGTTTTTGGCCCGATGAGTAAAGTTGCTTTTACCAAAGCACATGAAAAATCGCCAGATAGTCTTGAAGCGATGTTTTTTTATGCCTCTATGTTACAAAATAGTAACCAATTAGATGAAGCAAGCCAAGCTATTGAAAAATTTATTGCGGGGCATAGTTATTCAAGCGAAGAATTGGTGCCTTTGAGCGAAATTTTGAATATAATTAGAAATGATAGTGTGAAATAAAATGACAAGAAAACAACAGAGATTCACCTTTATTATTATAGGTTTAACCTTGTTTGGTTTGGCATTGGGGTTAATTCTTACCGCCATGGAAGATGGTGTATCTTTTTTTAAGACACCGACAGATATTTTGGCAGAACGACCCGATACGAATAAGCGATTGCGCATAGGTGGGTTGGTAATTGTTGGTTCAATAAGCCGAAACGGCGATCTGTTTAAGTTTCAAATTACTGATAATCAATCTAACCTAAATGTACAATATAAGGGGCTTGTGCCCGATTTATTTAAAGAGGGGCAAGGTGTTGTGTTAGAAGGTTATTTGAATTTGAATAAGATGTTTTTAGCAGATGTTTTATTGGCCAAACATGATGAAAATTATATCCCTAAAGAAGTAACAGATAGCCTGAAAGAACAAGGATATTGGAAAAATAATATAAAAAAGCAGGGTGACTAGATTATATGCTAGCTGAATTTGGACAATTTACACTAATTTTGGGTTTCTTTATTGCTATTTTTCAAATGGGGGTTGGCTTATTGCCGCTGTGGTCAGTTGAAAATAGCAGTTATGCACTGCGCAAAACAATAACGCGCGCTGCTACGTTGCAAGCGCTCATAATGTTATTTAGCTTTGTTACTTTAACTGTACTGTTTGCGAGTTCCGATTTTTCTTTAAAAATTGTTGTTGAACATTCGCATAGTCAAAAACCATTATTTTATAAAATCGCAGCAACATGGGGCAATCATGAAGGCTCTATTTTATTATTTTCTTTAATCATTAGTGTTTTGGGGGCATGCCTTGGTTTGTTTGGGCGCAGGCTTGATAATAAGTTTATCTCTATTACCCTTGCGATACAAGCCATGCTTGCTGTTGCGCTAATTGGCTTTGTTATTTTTACTTCAAACCCGTTTGAGCGGTTGTTTATTGTGCCGCTAGAAGGCAACAATCTTAATCCATTATTGCAGGACTGGGCGTTGGCCATTCACCCGCCACTTTTATATTTGGGTTATGTTGGTTTATCTGTGCCATTTTCATTTGCTATTGCAGCATTGCTTTGCAGCAAAGTGGATGAAGAATGGGCTAAATGGGTGCGCCCTTGGACGTTATTTGCTTGGGCCTGTTTGACAGGTGGTATCGCACTTGGCTCATTTTGGGCATATTATGAACTTGGCTGGGGTGGTTTCTGGTTTTGGGACCCTGTTGAGAATGCATCTTTAATGCCTTGGTTAGCTGCAACTGCTTTGCTGCACAGCGCCATTGTTATGGAAAAACGCGGTGCGCTTGCAAGTTGGACCATATTATTAGCTATCATAGCATTTGGCCTAAGTCTGCTAGGTACATTTTTAGTGCGTTCGGGCATATTAACTTCGGTTCATGCTTTTGCAGTCGACCCTGAGCGCGGTATTGTAATATTGGCAATATTGGCTTATTTTATGGGGGGCGCACTTACTATATTCGCCTTTAAAAGTGGCAGTATAAAACAAAAAGGCGTGTTTGCGCCGATTAGCCGCGAAGGCGCATTATTGCTAAATAATTTACTGATTTCGGTTATGCTTGTTACCGTATTTGTTGGCACATTATACCCACTATTTTTAGATGCGATTGGCGGCAGTAAAATATCTGTTGGGGCGCCGTTTTTTAATCAGACATTCATTCCTTTATCCATTCCATTATTAATGATTCTACCAGTAGGTATAATGTTACCCTGGAAAAAAGGTGATTTAGAAAATGCGTTACGCCGTTTGGTTATGGTGTTTTTGTTATGCTTTATTGTAACATTATTTTGGTATTATATAACAGGGCATGACAATATATTTGCATGGGCAGGCATAATGTTAGGCACTTGGCTGGTGTTCGGTGCAATATGGGAAATATTATATTCGGCACGGTTTGGCCAAATTGACTGGCACCTAGCGTTAAAGCGGTTATTTACTCTAAGGCGTGCAAAATTTGCGGTTATGTTCGCCCATATGGGTGTTGGTGTTATGGTTTTAGGTTTGGCGGCAATGGGCGCTTGGCGCATCGAAACAACTAAAGATATGAATATTGGTGACAAAATTGAAATTGCGGGCTTTGAACTTGAATTTAAACAAGTAAGAAACCAACGAGGCAGCAATTATAGTGAAATTGTTGGCGATTTTGAACTAACTTTAGAAGGTGAGGTTTTGGATATAATAAGCACCTCGAAAAGGCGGTATTTAGAGCGTAGTTCGCCAACCACCGAGGTTGGTTTATATAACCATTATTTAGGGCAAATATACATTGCTTTTGGGCAATTAGCCGAAAATAATAATGTTCAATTGCGGGCTTATTATAACCCGCTTGTTTTGTTTATTTGGTTTGGGCCATTTTTAATGATGCTAGGCGGCTTATTATCTTTAAGCGATAGACGTGGTCGTAAATTTAAACCCAAAAACGAGGCACAGAGTGTCTAACAAAATTATTATCTTACTAATATCATTTTACGTTATGATGACACCTGCATTTGCCATTGAAAAAGTTGTTGCGCTTACCGACCCAACACTTGAACAACGCGCCAAGAATTTGTCGTTAGAATTACGATGTTTGGTTTGTCAAAATCAATCGATTGAATCTAGCGATGCCGAGCTCGCGGTAGATTTAAAAATATTGGTTAGAGAACAAATTAAACAGGGTAAAAGCGACTTTGAAATTAAGCAGTTTTTAGTAGAGCGTTATGGTGAATTTGTTTTATTAAAGCCGTTATTTACCAAGCAAACCTCTTTTTTATGGATGACACCTATAATATTTTTGACAATAGCTTTTTTATTCGCTTATCTTTATTTTAGAAATATGAAAAGAAAACAAAATAATAATGATGAATAGGGCAAAATATGCAGCAAAATTTTTCTAAAATTGTTCATTTTCCTGAACCAATTGATAAGGACAAAGTTGCTGATTTATTTAATGACTTAAGACAGATATTTACTGAAAATAATTTAGACTATAAATTTATAGAAGAAGATGAAACATTACAAAGCTTGATAAATATAATATTGGCAACATCGCCTTATTTATCGGGTATTATTCGTAGGTATCCAAAATTTGCTATCGAAACATTAATTAGTGAACCCGATATTTTATATGCAAATTTTATTGCAAAATTTATTACTGAAGCATCGCAGCAAAATACCGATTTTGAAATGATGAAAATATTGCGTATCGCAAAGCAAAAAGTTGCTTTATCACTCGCGATATGGGATTTATCTGGTACTTGGACGCAGGCAAAAGTGACCGATATCTTAAGTAAATTTGCAGATTTAAGCATCGAATTGACATTAAATTATTTGTTTAAACAAGCGGTCGTTGCTGGCACATTTGAAACAGATGATATTTACTCAGTTACCAAAAATTGTGGTCTATTTGTAATCGCAATGGGTAAACATGGTGCTTATGAGCTTAATTATTCTTCAGATATAGATTTAATCGTGTTTTTTGACCCTGAAAACTTTAAGGTAACAAATGGCAAGGACCCCTATAAATTTGCTATTAGGCTAATTAAAAAGCTCGTTCAATTCATTCAGGAGCGTAATGAATTTGGTTATGTTTTCAGGGTGGATTTGCGCCTTAGGCCAGACCCTGGCGCAACGCAAATCGCAATGGGCTACCAAGCCGCATTGGGGTATTACGAATCTATCGGGCAAAACTGGGAACGTGCCGCTATGATAAAAGCTCGTATTTGTGCTGGAGATATTGAGCTTGGGTTTGATTTTATGAAACAATTATTGCCCTTCATTTGGCGTAAATATTTGGACTTTGCTTCTATTAGAGATGTGCACGCCATGAAGCGTCAAATCCATGTTCATAAAGGCCATGGCGAAATAAAGGTAGATGGACATAATATTAAACTTGGCCGAGGTGGGATACGAGAAATAGAATTTTTTGTACAAACTCAACAACTTATTGCAGGAGGTCGCCAAGCTGAGCTTCGGGCATCGGGCACACTAGAAATGTTAGACCGATTAGGGTATGCGCAATGGATATTGCCTCAAGTTGCGGTTGATATGAAGGAATGTTATATTTTTCTGCGCAATATTGAACATCGAATTCAGATGATGAATGATGAACAAACCCAAACTTTGCCAACGGATATTGATAAACTAGAAGCTTTTGCAAGATTTTGTGCCTATGAAAATTTAGATGCATTTAGAAAAAATATGCTATTTTATTTGAATAAAGTTCAGGAGCATTATGCCGCATTATTTGAAAACGCCCCTGAGTTAAATACAGAGATTGGCAACTTAGTATTTACCGGCAGTGAGCATGATGAAGAGACATTAACGACTTTAAGCAAAATGGGATATGAATATCCTGAGCGCACATCATCTATTGTAAGAGAGTGGCATTTTGGCCGTTATCCATGCATGCGCACCTCGCGCACACGCTCATTAGTCACTGAAATGGTGCCTGTTATATTGCAGGAATTGTCAAAAGCATATCACCCAGACAACGCAATTTTGGCGTTTGATAAGTTTTTAATGGGGCTGCCAGCAGGTGTGCAATTATTCTCTTTATTTATAAACAATACTGAATTGTTTAATTTGTTTGTAAATATATTGATTACTGCACCAAAGCTAGCGCGACAGCTTTCCAACAAAAGTCAGTTATTTGATGCGGTTATCAACCCAAAATTCATGAGTGATTTGCCAGATGAATTTGAATATAAATCTTTGCTTGCTAGAAATATGAAAGAGGCAGAACTATTTGAAGATAAACTAGACCGAGCGTGTGTTTTTGGTCAAGAGGCACAGTTTCAAATTGGTGTCCATCAGATTTCACAAATTACAAAAGGCGCTGAAATTGCGGTCAGTTATTCTAATCTTGCGGACTGTATTATCGAAACCATGTTAATGGTTGCTAGACAAGAAGTCGAAAGACGCTTTGGTAAATTCCCTGGTGAATTTGTGGTTTTGGGCATGGGTAAATTAGGCTCTCAAGAGATGACGTTTACATCTGATTTAGATTTGATTGTTATTTATGATGTCGAAGATGAAGACGCATTGTCGGATGGAAAAAAAGCCCTAACTGCATCGGTGTGGTTTGCAAAGTTAACGCAGGCATTAATTTCGGCATTAACCGTACAAACAGCTGAAGGTGCCTTATTTGAAGTTGATATGCGATTGCGGCCTTCTGGCCGATCGGGCCCAGTTGCAACGCAATTTGAAGGGTTTGAAAAATATCAACAAAATGAGGCATGGGTGTGGGAGCACCAAGCTTTAACCAGAGCAAGAGTTGTAACAGGCGACAAAAAACTAACTAGAAAAGTAGAAGCAAGTATTAAGCGGATTTTGGTGCAAAAGCGCGATATCGTAAAAATAAAAACCGAAGTTTTAAATATGCGCGCGCGCATTAATGACGAAAAAAAGACCGACGATGTATGGATGATGAAGCAAATTAAAGGCGGCATCATTGACATTGAATTTATCATTCAATTTTTGAACCTATCCTTTGCGAATGCTAACCCTGATATGCTTAGGGTAAATAGCATGGCGTCACTCGAGCAATTTAAAGAGCTTGAGATTATAGAAGTAGAGCAATATGAAACGCTTTCTATGGCGCTTGATTTATATTCTGAAATTTCTCAAATTACTCGTTTAACGATTGATGGTGTGTTAAAAATAGACGAGGTGCCAGACGGGTTGGAACGCTTATTATTGGCGGTTTCTAACAGCCCCGATATGAAATACCTTGAGCAAACATTACGCGAAATGCAAACCAAGGTATCTGATATATTTTCTAAAATTATTGGTGAATATTAATTGCTATTGTCTGGATGGGCATCGTTGAATGCTTTTATTTTATTGCAACATTTTTCAATTTTTAACAATTTAGGGTAGGGCGTTAAGTCCACTTTAAAACGGCGCGCATTATAAATTTGGGGCATCAAATAAATATCTGCCATTGTAACTGAAGCGCCAAAACAATAGC
>JABSRY010000299.1 GCA_013214985.1 Hyphomicrobiales bacterium | reverse complement strand
ATATTTGGCTCAAAACCAGGTGCATATGGTGCAGGGCTACAAGCGCTAATTGATGAAGATTTATGGGAAGAACGTGCCGATTTTGCTAAAGCATATTTGGCATGGGGCAGTTATGCCTATGGCGAAAAAAGCCAAGGCGATAGGCAAGAGCACAGCTTTAAAACTCGCTTAGAAAAAACTGAAGCCATCGTACAAAATCAAGACAATCGTGAACATGATATTTTAGACAGTGATGATTATTACCAATTTGAAGGCGGTATGGCAGCGGCGGTGGAGCATGTTTCGGGCGGCATGCCAACCATATACCATAATGACCACACACGGCCTGAAAAGCCTGTAATTAGAACCCTAGAACAAGAGATTGCACGCACCATACGTGGCCGAGCGGTAAACCCCAAATGGTTAGAAGGTGTAATGCGCCACGGCTATAAAGGTGGGTTTGAAATGGCGGCAACGGTAGATTACTTATACGCTTTTGCAGCGACAACCAATGCCGTAAAAGACCACCATTTTGAAGCAATATATGAAGCCTATATAGAAGACGAAAAAATATATGAGTTTTTGCAAGATAATAACTTGGATGCACTAATTGACATTATTAACCGTTTACTTGATGCCCAGAAAAAGCAACTATGGAAACCAAGACGCAATGCAACATATTTTGAGCTTGAAGAATTTTTACTAAAAGCAAAAAATGCACAAATTAAAGACTAATATTATGACTAAAAAAATACTGACAGAAGCCGAAAAAACCGCAAGACATAATATGAAAATGGCTAAGAAAAAAGCCGTTCGAGATAAAATGATAGCCACTAAAACCGAAGAAAAAGGCCTAATCATTGTGCATACAGGCAAAGGTAAAGGCAAATCGACCGCGGCATTTGGCATGGTGTTTAGAGCGATTGGACATAAACAAAAGGTTGCCGTTGTGCAGTTTATTAAAGGCGCATGGGAAACCGGTGAGCGAGATGTTTTGGCTGCGTTTAGTGACTATGTAGATGTGTTTGTGGAAGGCGAGGGCTTTACGTGGGAAACGCAAGACCGTGACCGCGATATTGCCGCTGCCCAAAAGGGTTGGGAGCGCGCCAAAAAATGCATTTTAAGTGGCGATTATAAGATGGTTTTACTCGATGAGTTGAATATAGCACTGCGTTATGATTATATTGATCTAGCAGATGTATTGCTAACCTTAGAAAATAAACCTGAAGATGTACATGTGGTTGTTACTGGGCGCAATGCCAAGGATGCGCTGATAGAAATAGCAGACCTTGTAACGGAAATGACGCAGATTAAACACCCATTTAGATCAGGTGTTAAAGCGCAGGCATGTATAGAATTTTAAGCGCCTTGCGCGGCGAATAAAATATAGTTTATACTCATCAGTAATATAATTATCCGTATAAGATTTAACGTAATAGTTTACCTATTTAAATTGATTTGGAGGCTAGTATGATTGCTCAGTGGACAATAATTTTTATTGCGATAATTATGATATTTTTCATCGCATTCACTGTAAATTATGCAAATAGCAATAGAAATAATGCTGTTCAGGTACTTATAAAGCCTTTTATTTATTCTCTCTCTATTCCCATATTTCTAACAATTTCTTACTTTTTTGCTTTGTATAACATGCTGCTGATAGATGGTTGGGGTACACTTGCAATTGGCATTGCACCAATATTTGCTTTTGTTTTTGGGTCGTTTTTCTTAAAGCGCGTTGCTAAAATAGTGCGATTGCAAAACATTAAAACCCTGCCCGATTTATTAAGTGCCCGTTTTGGCAAAAAAACCATAGTATCTTTTATTGCTACCATTTTAATTTTAATGCTAACCTTACCGTATTTGGGCGTATTGGTGTGGTATATAGAATATTCAACGACCATAATTGTAAACTATTTAGATAATAATTTTGTTCACAATAATGGTGCTACATTAGAAGGAAATTCGCTTAGCCCAGTTTTTTTAATGCTTTTATTTGTGGGTTATCTCTCGATTAGATTAGCAAATTCAAATGGTGGAGCGCATGGCTTAATGTTTGCTATCGCAATTTGCAGCGTTATCAGCATGATAATTTTGATAGCCAGTTTCATACAGGTGGTCTATTTTCAGTTTAATGGTCTGACGGATGTTTATGAGCAATTTACCAAGCTATCAGCAGAAAAAAGTATTTTTAAACACGAGTTTTCGGTAATTCACTTTATGACGATGTTATTGCTAACGGCATTTACATTTATTGCTTTGCCATGGCAGTTCAAAATAATATTCATCGAAAGTGGGCATGAGAACAAACTGACGGTTAGCCGCAATTTATTTTCATCTTATTTAGCAATATTTTTTACCGTTATTTTTATTATTTCTATTGCGACGATTGTTATTTTGGACGGTGCCAATTTTCAAAATATTGATTTTTCGTTATTACACATATTACTTGCCGATAATGCCACATTTTTGGGGGTGTTGTTATATTTTATGAGCTTTGTTATTGTAACCTTATTGATGACGGTAGTGGTGCTTTGTGTTTCGACGATGATAAGCAATGATATGATATTGCCCGTGCTGATAAAAACGCTTGGCAGCGAAAGAATTATAAAAATTCATGTTGAAAATTACATTTTACTCATAAAAAAAGAGATGACTATCGTCGCGCTGATATTGGGGTATTTATCCTATGTTTACTTACCTTATAACGGCTTTGACGAACAATTTCTTTACAGCTCAATTGTAATTTTGGCACAATTAGCACCAGCCATGATTGGTGGGATTTATTGGTCACGGGCAACATCTACTGGGGTTATTGCAGGGATAATCGCGGGTATGGTAATGTGGGTGTTAACCTTTGGAATACCGATTGCGGTTAACCTTGGCCTATTGCATGAGCATGGTTTGATTAACGGTTTATACGATATAAGTTGGCTGAAGCCTACGGCACTTTTTGATGTAGATTTAAACCCAAATTGCCACGGCGCAATATGGACCATTGGTTGCAACATTCTATTTTTTGTAACATTTTCATTATTATATAAAGCCAATGAAGATGAAATTGAGCAAAAAAAGCTATTCATTAGTGTTCAAAATAATTATGAAGCCCCAAACTTAATTGCATTACAACAAAGTACCAGTTTGTTTGATCTGCAAAAACTTGTGGGGCGCTATATTGGGCAAGATATAGCGGAAAGTAGGTTTAAGAACTTTGCTAAGAGCGAAGGTCTACCATTTGTTTTATATGAGTTTGCCAATGTAAAATTTCTACAATTTGCTGAAAACCAGCTTGCATCGGTTATTGGCGCCTCATCGGCTAGGTTTGTGATGGCATTGGTTATGGAACGCAAAAAGGCAGGCGCAGAAACTACCATAAAATTATTAGATGAAGCCTCTGATTTTATTACGCATAATAGAGAAATATTGCAATCGGCGATTGATAATATTAAACAAGGGATTTGCGTTTTAGATAAAAATTTAAAACTAACCTGTTGGAATAATGCCTTTCAAGAATTACTGGATATTCCCGATGGGATTCTTGAAAACAGTACAAATTTTGAAATAGTGTTAGAATATTGCGCCGACAAAGGCCGTTTTGGCGCAGGTGATGTTAAAGAGCTTGTCGCCGAAAGAATACAAAATTATATTGTTTATAAGAAAACAGTACAGGAATATATAGCAAGCAGTCAAAAATTAATAGAAGTTACCTCATCTTCAATACCCGAAGGTGGCTGCGTTATTACATTTGATAATGTTACAGCGCAAGTTAGCGCTGCCAAAGCGCTTGAAAGCTCCAACATAAATTTAGAGCAAAGAGTTGACGCTCGAACCCAAGAACTTACAAAATTAAATGAGCAATTAGAAAAAGCCAAAGCCAGTGCAGAAGAAGCCAATATAGACAAAACGCGGTTTTTGGCGGCAGCCAGCCACGATATTTCACAGCCAATGAATGCCGCTAGGTTATACTCGACCGCATTAATTGAAAAAGACCTTGAAGGTGACGTTAAACAGATTGCCCATAATCTTGACCTTTCGCTGACTTCGGTTGAAGAAATTTTAGTCGCGCTGTTAGACATTTCAAGGCTAGATTCTGGGGTGTTTAAAGCCGAAATGTCTGATTTTAGTTTGAATAGTTTATTTGAACAATTATATATCGAATTTAAGCCGC
>JABSRY010000298.1 GCA_013214985.1 Hyphomicrobiales bacterium | reverse complement strand
ATTATATCTTCAGGTCTACCCATTGCAACTATTTCTCCACCACCGTCACCACCCTCTGGCCCAAAATCAATAACCCAATCTGCGGTTTTAATAACATCAAGGTTATGTTCAATAACCACAATGCTATTACCTTGATCAACAAGCTCATGGAGCACCTCCAATAGTTTAGCTATGTCATGAAAGTGCAATCCTGTCGTTGGCTCATCAAGAATATACAGTGTTTTGCCGGTTGCTCTTTTTGAAAGCTCTTTTGCAAGCTTAACCCTTTGCGCTTCTCCGCCAGACAATGTGGTCGCCTGTTGTCCAATTTTAATATAACCAAGTCCAACTCTGTTAAGTGTCACCATTTTATCATAAATATTTGGTACAGCTTTAAAAAATTCAACGCCTTTTTCGACGGTCATATCCAAAATATCGGCAATAGAATTGCCCTTAAATAATATTTCCAGTGTTTCTCGGTTATAACGTTTTCCTTCACAGACATCGCAAGTAACATACACATCAGGTAAAAAATGCATTTCTATTTTTATAACACCGTCCCCAGAACAGTTTTCACATCGCCCGCCTTTAACATTAAAAGAAAATCTACCAGGTTTATAGCCACGCGCTTTAGATTCTGGCAATCCAGCAAACCAATCCCTTATGGGGCCAAATGCCCCTGTATAGGTCGCCGGGTTTGATCTTGGTGTCCTTCCTATCGGCGACTGATTAATATCAATTATTTTGTCTAACTGCTCAATGCCTTCAATTGCTTCATGCGGTGCAGTTGTCTTACGCCCTTTGTTTAATGTCTTAGAAACTGTTTTATATAATGTTTCAATCAAAAACGTCGATTTGCCACTACCAGACACACCAGTAATGCAAGTAAAGTTTTTTAGCGGAATAGATGCCGTAATATTTTTAAGGTTGTTACCCGTAGCACCAACTACCTTAATTTGTTTGTTTTTATTAATTCGACGTCTCTTGCCAGGTGTTCTAACTTCAAGCTCCCCCGTTAGATATTTTGCAGTTAAACTATCTTTCGAATTTAAAATATCTTGCGGTGTGCCCTGCGCAACTATTTCACCGCCATGAATACCCGCACCAGGCCCTATATCAACCACATGATCGGCTGATAAAATTGCATCTTCATCATGCTCAACAACAATTACCGTATTGCCTAAATCACGTAAATGAATAAGCGTTTGTAATAAGCGTTCATTGTCCCGTTGATGTAAACCAATTGACGGTTCGTCAAGAACATATAATACACCCGTTAAGCCAGATCCAATCTGGCTGGCCAATCTAATTCGTTGAGACTCACCGCCAGATAATGTACCAGAGTTACGCGACAAAGAAAGATAATCCAAACCAACATTATTTAAAAAGTGCAAACGGTCCTTAATCTCTTTTAATATTCTCACACCAATTTCTAATTGGTTAGGGGATAGTTTATCATCTATTTCATTAAACCATATTAAAGCATCTTTAATAGACAGTGCCGCTATTTGAGATATATGCAACATATCAATTTTAACAGCTAAAGCTTCTTGTTTAAGTCTGTACCCATTGCACTTTAAGCAAGGTTTCAATGTTTGATATTTTTCAATTTCCTCACGTGACCAATTAGAATCAGTTTCTCTCCATCTGCGTTCAAGGTTTGGTATAACCCCTTCAAAGGTTTTTTTGCGTTCGTAATGGCGGTCTTCATCTTTAAATACAAATTTAATTTCTGTTTTACCGGTACCATATAAAATATAATTTTGTTCTTTTTTTGATAACTCCCTAAATGGAACGTCCATAGAAAATTTATAATGATTGGCTATATTTTCTAAAGTTTGAACATAATAAAACGATTTGGTTTTACCCCAAGCAGCAATTGCACCCTCTCTCAACGATAAGTTTTCGTCGGGTATAACAAGCTTTGGGTCAATTATATGTTCCGTTCCTAACCCGTCACAAGAAGGGCAGGCACCAAACGGGTTGTTAAATGAAAATAATCTTGGTTCAATCTCTTCGATAGTAAAGCCAGATACAGGACAAGCAAACTTGGATGAGAAAACAATCCGCTTGGCTTCTGTCTCACCATCTTCAATATTCGCATATTCGAGTATCACTAGGCCCTCGGTTAGTGACAAAGCTGTTTCAAAGCTGTCAGCAAGTCTAGTCGAAATACCGTTTCTTATTACCAAGCGATCAATTACGATATCGACGTCATGTTTAACTTTTTTATTTAATTCAGGTAGTTCATCCATTTCATAGAAAACACCATCAATTTTCAAACGTGTGAAACCTTTTTTTTGCAATTCAGCAAACTTGTCTTTAAACTCGCCTTTGCGCCCTCTTACAATGGGGGCAAGTAAAAATAGTTTAGTTTTTTCAGGTATTTCAAGTGTTTTATCAACCATTTGACTAACGGATTGACTAGCAATCGGCAAACCCGTTGTCGGAGAATATGGAATGCCAATACGCGCAAATAATAAACGCATATAGTCATAAATTTCAGTGACTGTACCAACTGTAGATCGGGGGTTTTTACTTGTTGTTTTCTGTTCAATAGAAATAGCGGGTGACAATCCATCAATTTGATCGACATCCGGTTTCTGCATCATTTGCAAAAATTGTCGAGCATATGCTGACAGGCTTTCAACATAACGTCGCTGACCTTCTGCATAAATCGTATCAAATGCCAATGACGATTTTCCAGAGCCAGAAAGACCAGTAAAAACAATTAATTTATCACGCGGCAAATCGATGCTTATATTCTTCAAATTATGTTCTCTTGCACCTTTTACGCTTATAAAATGACGTATGTCCAAGATGTTTGTGTCTGTGTGGTCTTTTTTCATTCTTGCTTTCTGAAAACATATAGTAAGTATGCTTGACAATTGATTACGAATCTTTACCCTACAATAAGAACATTTAATGAACATGCAAGTGAAATAATTTAAAAATTTTCTGAATTATTAGTTTATTTATTGACATGTTTAAACATTTTATGATTGTGATTTGTTTGATTTTGTCTTAAAGCATTAAACATAATATATTTATTGGAATTAATTTTAATTCTTTGGTGTTTAAATGAGGGTAGCGCAATGGCGGGTAGTGTAAATAAAGTTATTTTGGTTGGTAATCTAGGTGCTGATCCAGAGATTCGTCATACACAAGATGGTCGTCCGATCGCCAATTTGCGTATCGCAACATCAGAAAGTTGGAAAGATAAAGGTTCTGGTGAACGCCGTGAAAAAACTGAATGGCATAGAGTTGTAATATTTAGCGAGGGTTTGTGCCGTATCGCAGAGCAATACTTGCGCAAAGGCTCTACAGTTTACCTAGAAGGTCAATTGCAAACTCGAAAATGGACTGATCAACAAGGACAAGACAAGTATACAACCGAAATTGTTTTGCAAGGTTTTAATTGTAGCTTAACAATGCTTGGAGGTAGAAGCGATAATCAACAACAATCAGGTGGTTATCAATCAAGGGGTCAGCAACAAGTTACAGATCCATATGGCCAGTCTGGACAGACGGGTTATAGCGCTCCACAAGGTGCAGCGCCAGATTTGGATGATGATATACCATTCTAGTTTTAATCAATTTTTAAGACATTAAAGCGCCCTTTAAATTTTATTGGGTGCTTTTTATATAGTTCTCTGGAACTGCATATTTACAACAAGATTAATAACTGTTAACCTCGCTCAGCATTGGGTTATTTTTTGTGAGGTTGTATGTTTTTATTGAAGTTATTATTTATAGTTCTATTGCTCGTTATAATTGGGCTGTTCGTGTTTACAATAATTCAAAAATTCAAAACTCCCGAAAAATCATTTGTAAGTTGTATTCCGTTTATTGATGAATTTTCAAATAAAAACTCAACTTCTTCTACAACACAGACACTAAAGTCAGACCAAATTTCTACTGTAGATTATCAATCCAAAGCGTCAACTAATAATATAATTGTAAATGATAGTTCGGATGTCGAGGCTGACAGCAAAAAAGCAGATGAAATTTCTGAAATCAAAGTGTCAACAACTACAAAAAAAGCTACTATTAAAAAACCAGTTAAAACAAAGGCATCTTCTTCAAAAAAATCGTCAAAAGCAACACCAAAGAAAAAATCTGCAAAAAAGGGCGATAACATTAAAAAAATTAATGGTATCGGCCCAGTTTTCGAAAGAA
>JABSRY010000297.1 GCA_013214985.1 Hyphomicrobiales bacterium | reverse complement strand
CAAAACCTAAACCGCGATTTTATAGCACATGATAAGCCCACAAATGTTCTTTCATTCCCCAACGAATCCGATGAATTTGACGACTTATTCGAAAATGACAAAGCATTGCCATATTTGGGTGATATTGCCATGGCCTATGAGACATTAAAGTCCGAAGCAGAGGTGCAAAATAAACCCATTAAACACCATTTTATACATTTACTAATTCATTCAATCTTACATCTTTTAGGTTATGATCATATCAAAGAAGATGAAGCAGAAGAGATGGAAGATCTAGAAATTAATATGTTAGCAATGATAGATATCAAAAATCCATATCTTTAATGCCACAAATCACATATTATAACCCACATTACCGACACCAGCCATTAAGGTTCAAAATATCTAAAAAATGTCCAATAGCAACAACCCTCCGGAACAATCCAACTCATTCTTTAAAAGTTTATTCAGACCCTTGTTTGATTTGATTTCCAAAGCACAAGGCGAAAAATTACGCGAAAGCTTAGAAGATGTTATCGATAGCAATGATGAAATATTAAATGCTTTTTCTGCCGAAGAAAAATCGATGATTCGTAATATTTTAGAGTTTTCAGATGTCAATGTTGAGAGCATTAAGGTGCCTCGGGCAGATATAATTGCAGCAGACCTTAAAACAAATATTTCAGATTTGTTTCTAATTTTTTCAGATGGTGGCTATTCTCGTTGCCCAATTTATAATGGCAATTTAGACAAACCTGTTGGTATGGTGCATTTTAAAGATATGATGAACTGGCTTGTTTCAAAGTCAATTTTGCCAAACCATGCCGATGGCAAACAAATTTATCTTGAACAAGTTGACTTTTCTCAATCGATAAATGATTTAAATATCATTCGTGATGTTTTATATGTTCCGCCATCGATGATGGCATCGGATCTGTTGCTAACCATGCAAAAACAGCGTATTCATATGGCGTTAGTTATTGACGAATATGGCGGCACCGATGGCTTGCTAACCATTGAAGATTTGGTCGAAGAAATTGTCGGCGAAATTGAAGATGAACATGATGAACAAGACCTGCCAACCATAGAAGAAATTGATAAAAACAATTATACGGCCGATGCAAGGTTGCCGATGGAAGCGCTAGAGGAATATCTAAAAGTAGATTTCTTGTCGGATGATCGGGATGAAGATGTCGATACTTTAGGTGGCTTGGTGTTTAGCCTTGCAGGCAGAATTCCGATTAGGGGCGAGCTAATTAAACATGCCTCTGGTACAATATTCGAAATTTTAGAAGCCGATTCTAGGCGCATTAAACGCGTTAAAATTAGCCTAAAAACTACCCAACAAGACGCTACTAATGATCAATAAATGCCAACAAATGCTCCTAACTTGGTCAAGCTATTGCATTACAATTTGGGGGTGGCGCAAATTATTATTAAGCACTGGCCTTGGTGCGCTATCTGTTCTTGCGCTGCCACCCATCAATTTGTTTTTTGTGCTGTTTTTCACGCTACCAAGCCTTATTTGGCTGTTGGATGGCGCGTTAGAAACAAGCTTAAAAGCTCAGGCAGATCTTAAAAACAAGTTTATTAAGCGGCTATTCACTAAATTATATGCAGCGCGTTCGGCTTTTTTGGTTGGCCTTACATTTGGCTTTGGTTATTTTTTTGTTGGCCTATTGTGGATAGGCGAAGCCTTTTTGGTAGAAGAAAAGTTTATTTATTTATTGCCATTCGCCGTTACGCTCATGCCTTTATTATTGGCCACATTTTGGGGGTTGGCATGTTTTTTTGCTCGAGTATTTTGGACATCGGCCATAAAAAATGTTCTGATACTCACCATATTTCTTAGTTTTTTTGAATATTTAAGAGGTCATATTTTTACAGGTTTTCCGTGGAATTTATTAGGTTTTGCGTTCGATTTTTCAACCGCTATGCTGCAAAGTGCATCCATTTGGGGTGTTTATGGCCTCACATTTATGGTCATTTTATTATCATCCGCTTTTTCATTGCTCATTAATACGCGCTTCAAATTTAAAACCGTGGCATCTAGTTTGGCGCTCATATTTTTTGTAATTTGGGCTGGCGGTGCTATTCGGCTTTATTATAACCCAACCCAGTTTCACGACGACATTCTTTTGCGCTTGGTGCAGGGTAATATTGCACAAAAAGATAAATGGCGGGCAGAAATGCGCCCGGTTATTGCCAACCGATATTTAGAATTAAGCGCCCGCAAATTATCTGCCGAAAACCTTGGTTTAAGTAAGATAACCCATTTAATTTGGCCAGAAGCCGCCATGCCCTTTTTGTTAAAACCCGAAAGCAGCTTCATGCGCCAAGTAACAAGTTTGCTCAATAAGGACGCGTATCTGATAACGGGTGCAACCAGAAGGCAAGGCAATGGAGATTCTGCAACCTTTTACAACTCAATTTTGGCGTTTGATTCTCAAGGGAATCAGTTAGGAAAATACGATAAACATCATTTAGTACCGTTTGGAGAATATCTTCCATATAGTAACCTGTTGAAAAAAATCGGTTTAAACAAATTAATTCCGATGGAAGGTGAGTTTTCAAAAGGGAAAAAAGCTGCAAATATTTACTTAAAAAATACCCCCCCATTTGCTGCAAATATCTGTTTTGAAATTATTTTCTCCGCTAAGGTTGTAGACCGAAAATACCGCCCCGAGTGGATTTTGAACGTTACAAATGATGGCTGGTTTGGCGAAACAATTGGCCCACATCAACATTTGGCACAAGCAAGAATGAGGGCGATAGAGGAGGGGTTGCCGACTGTTCGAGTTGCTAACACAGGCTATACCGCAATATTTGATCCACTAGGGCGAAAAATTGCACATCTTGCTAAAGGTAAGGCCGATGTTTTAGACAGCCAATTACCACTTAAGGTAGAGCCAACAATATTTGTCATATTAACAAGTTTTTTGTAAAAAATACGAGTTTTCGATAATGTCAGTACATAATATTTTAGTTAAATTGGCTTGATTCTTATCTTCTGATGTGCGAAAAATAAAACACTTCAGGGGGACAGTCAAAAATTAAGTATAATTTAATATAATATTCAAAATAATTTTTTGAGTATATTCGCTGAACGGAATTTACCTAAATGAACAAAAGACAACCAGATCCTGTTGATATCCACGTAGGTGGTCGGCTAAGAATGCGCCGCATGTTAGTTGGTATGAGTCAGGAAAAATTGGGTGAAAGTTTGGGGCTAACTTTCCAACAAGTGCAAAAATATGAAAAAGGCACAAATCGGATTGGCGCTAGTCGTCTTTACAAAATATCTCAAATCTTAACTGTACCGGTTAATTTTTTCTTCGAAAATATGCCAAAAACCGAAGAGAATGACGAAAAACACGGCTTTGCCGAAAATAGCAGCGACAGCTTTGCTTATGATTTTATGAACAGCGCCGAGGGCTTTCAACTAGGCCAAGCTTTTTCAATGGTCAAAGACGTGCGCATTAGACGCCGCATTATAGAGCTCGTACGCTCTTTGTCAGATAATAAAGATTATTCTGCTAAAAGCTAATTTATTTAGCAATTGTTTATATTTAAACGGGTTTCAGTGATGAAGCTCGTTTTTTTATTTTCATTATTGAATTGTTTAAAAAATGTAGTTATATTGCATGACATAAGGATATAAAGAATTCTGCATATCTACTTATTCTAAGTCTAAACAAGACACGTCAAATGTTAAAGATCTAATTATTAAGGTGCAATATGACTCGCCAAGACTATTTATTTACCAGTGAATCCGTATCAGAAGGCCATCCAGACAAAATATGCGATTATATATCGGATGTAATTGTCGATGCATTTTTGACGGCCGACCCAGAAGCCCGCATTGCGGTTGAAACCCTAGCAACAACCAATAAGGTAGTGCTAGCGGGTGAAGTGCGCAGCATCAATGCGCCAGATAAAGCGCAAATGGAAGCATTAGCCCGCCAAGCGGTCAAAGATATTGGCTATGAACAAGACGGTTTCCATTGGAAAAATATGGATGTTGAAATTTTAGTGCATGGCCAAAGTGTTGAAATTGCACAGGGCGTAGATGCAGGCACCGCAAAAGAAGAAGGTGCGGGCGATCAGGGCATTATGTTTGGTTATGCGGTTAATGAAACAGCCAGTTTAATGCCAGCGCCTATTCACTATAGCCATGCT
>JABSRY010000296.1 GCA_013214985.1 Hyphomicrobiales bacterium | reverse complement strand
GATGCCTATCCGCCTCTTCCAATATATAACATAAATTGAAAGCATTGGCCGCCTACAGCTCATCATGCCATCTCCTTGGCTAAATGACTTGGTTATTCTTCAGACATCTCTCTTTTAAAAATCCAGTTAATCAGCACCACCTCATCAGCCTCTGTCATATCTGGTTTAATGATTTCATTTTGTGGCATCTGAGTTAAATCAAAGACGAATTCTTCCACCAATCTGCGGCGAGTTTTTTCTGCTTTTTCTAAATTTTCAATTTTTTTATTCTCACGGTATTTTTGACGTTCCGCGGGGCATGGATGCGATGCCCATTTGTTAATTTTTGCGTCACAGTCTTCACAAGTTTCTGTATTTTCCTTGTTGTTCACGCCGCTTCTCCCATTTTACTATACGCAGTCATTATTTTTCTGTTAGGATAGCTTTGTTGAACACGGCGCGTGCCATTAGAATAGTAACGGTCAGGCCATAACTCATGCAAAGGTAACTTAAGCCATTTGGCGAGTGCCTTATCTGCTTTGGGAAATGGGCGATTAAGCGAAACTGCAATATCATTAGGTTTTAAACCTAATTTTGCATCAAGCTTAATGGTGGTAAAACCACGATCTTTAATCTCGGCCAATATTCTATGGCGCGACCAAGTTCGATTTATAGCAGGCATATTAGCTCCTAATTTCAACAGTGCTTCAACACTGTTTTTTGTTAATTTGTCTATTCAGTAATATGAAAATACAGTTTTCTGTATTTAAAGCAATACATATTTATGTATTAGTGCAGATTTATGTATTTTGTAGGTGTTAAAGTTGTGGAAAAATTTAACGAACGTCTTAGAACTTGTATCAAAGCCTCAGGTGGCAACAAGGTTGTTGCTGAAAAATCTAATGTTAAATTAAGTACATTAAATACCTACATTAAAGGCATTGCGGAACCCAACGTTTCAAAGCTCATGGCAATAGCTTCCACTTGTGGCGTGTCAACTGATTGGCTGATCTACGGTCAAGAAGGGCATAAAAGTGTTACAATCAATGATGATTTTGCACTCGTTCCACAATTGAATATTGAAGCATCCGCAGGACTTGGTTTTGAAAATGGCCAACATGAAGTGGTTGAAAATCACATTGCATTCAAAAAAGAATGGTTAAAACGGCATGATATAAACCCAGCGTTTGCATCAGCTATAACCGTCACTGGCGACAGCATGGATCCGACCATTAGAAATGGCGACACACTTTTAATTGATACATCTATCAAAGAGATCAGAGACAACGGTATATACATTGTGGTCGTAAATGGCATGACAATGGTGAAGCGCGTTCATATCAAACTAAACCGCTCCATTACCCTAATTTCAGACAATTTAAACTATCCCGATGAAGAGATTATATTTGATGAAACTCACCAGCTACATATTGCTGGGCGAGTCATGTGGTTTGGCCGTGGGATTTAATAAAGCATTGAAATTACAATATAAAAACTAACAGTCATGTAAAATCAAGAACATGACTGTTACATGACTGTTTAGAATTTCTAAACATCATCTTAAAACCTATTTAAAGCCCTATTTAAAAGGCATTAATACGGTATCAACCAAAACGCCGCCAAACGCTAAACAAAAAAATAACCGCGCAATCGACGGTTTTGGTATCACTCTAACTGTCGTCTTACAGTTGCGCAATGACTTTTTCTTCTCGATATAATGGCACCAGAATAGGATATATGGGCAACTCTGCGGCCGATAAGGTCAAAGTGGGTTGGGTGGTTTTTACATCAACAGGTTTTTGAAAAATAACGCTATATATTTTAATAGATGACGCAAAAATAAACAGAATAGAAAAGCTAAAGCTCAAATAATAAGTAGCCGCTATCGGCATGGTTATAAAAGCCACTAACATTAAAACCAATATTGCAAATATTATGAGCTTTTGCCTTAAATATAAGCCAAATTTTGCGGTTAGTTTTGGGGTTTTTATAGCCAGTAAATTTGCGGCTTGATCTATTAAAGTATACTTGTTTTTTTTAATGAATAAGGCTCTAAAGTCGCGCGCGGTTATTTGCTCTTCATGGTCAAACGGATCAGCTGCAATCTCGCTGAAACCATAGCTATAACTAGAATAACTAGAGCTTTTAACTTGGTTTATTGTATCATAGCCTTCTATAAAATTATAACCATTATAGTTACATAATTTTTGTTCAAAATGAAGGTGGTTCTTTGACACATCATCCACAAAAATTAGCTTTTTGTTTTTTGAAAGCGCAATTGCTTTGTGCAGTTCAAGATGCCCAATTAGACCTGATTTTAAAAGATAGTCTTCAATCGGTTGATTAAGAAGATTGGCATGAGATCGGCATTTGTCGTAAGTTCTTGCACTAATTAAATGACGAGCAAGTAATATTTCTTTTAAACTTGGCGTTAAACCAGTATTATTAGGTCGATTTATAGAATACATAAAAATTTACAAACACACTTGTGACTGTAAATATTATACTTTAGTATAAATCTTTAAAAACCAACTATAAGTTGCTATGTGCATAATGCAATCATTACGCGTTAATTTTTTGAAAATGGGAACTTTAATGCCCAAATGATTTTATGAGTTTCTTGTTTATCGCTTACTTTTAAACCAGTATTTACTTTATAGTCAGCATCAAAATTTTCGGTATAGCTGTTAAATATTTTATCCCAAAGGGTGATAGAAAACCCATAATTACTATCGGTTTCCACGGGGTTATCACTATGATGAATGCGATGCATATTGGGCGTTACAATTATTTTTTGTAACCATTTATCTACTTTTTTAGAAAACCGTATATTGCTATGGTTAAATAAAGCACCAGAGGATAATATAAGTTCAAAAATTACAACAGCTATGGCAGGCGTGCCTAATATTGCAATTAACACAAATTTAAACAGCATGCTAAATATTATTTCAATCGGATGAAAACGAACGGCGGTTGATAAATCCATTTGTGTATCACTATGGTGGAGCCTGTGTAAGCGCCATAGTATGGGGATTTTATGGGATAAAACATGTTGCCCATAAATGCCAACATCAAGCAATAAAACACTAATAATTATAACTGTAACGCCCTGCAAGCCAAGCCAGTTAAATAGGCCAATATTATGCGTTTCCATAAGCGTAGCAAAGCCCGCCGCTAAAAATGGAAAACTAAACCGAAGAATAGCCACGCTTATAAATGACAAACTAAAATTGGTTGTCCATCGCCATAGACGATGCTTATAATCGCTAAAGATGGGTATTATAAATTCAAACAAGGCCAACAAAGCAATGGTCGCAATAAATATATAGAGTCGTGATTCTTCTAATGTCATATATTAAATAGCCTAAATATTGTCACAATCGCATTGTAAACGAAATATAATTAATTGCACTTCAAAGATTTGTGATGTAATTTTTGTTATAACTTATATCAAACCATAAACTAGAATATTTTTAAAGACTAATATTTATAAATTTGAGGCAATTATATGCGAGTTCGTAAAGCCGTTAGGTTAATACTCCTAAATGAAAATAATGAAATTTTACTCAGTAAATATGAAGGGGTGAATATTTATAAGCCAGGCCAAAAACCACTTGATGCGTTTTGGGAAACTGTTGGCGGCGGTATGGATGAGGGCGAAACGCACGAGCAAACCGCTATGCGCGAATGTTATGAAGAAGCGGGCTTAACCCAGGATGATATCGAAATAGGCCAAATGGTTTGGCAAGGCCATAGCGAAATTGTCTATAAAAATGAACATATAAAATCGCATCACACATTTATGATTGCCCGCACCAAACGCAAAATCGACGCGAAGAGCATTGTCTCAACAGGCTTAACCGAAGATGAGGCTGGTTACTTAAAAGGTTTTAAATGGTGGTCAATGGAAGAGTTGCAAGAAACCCAAGAACATATTATTCCACCGATTTTAAAAAGTGAACTGCCCAAAATTTTAAATGGCAATTTACCAAACCCACCGCTTACATTGGATTTAGATATTGAATAATTACGGTTTGAGTTTTTTAGAAATTAACTGAACCGCTTCCTTTAAACCAATCTTGTGAATGGTCACATCACTAGGAAAGGCACTTTGCAAACGTGTTGGTAAACGCTTATCCAACATTACAAACACACCTTTATCATCCGTACGCCTAATTAAACGCC
>JABSRY010000295.1 GCA_013214985.1 Hyphomicrobiales bacterium | reverse complement strand
ATTGCTATCAGCATGTTCGATCAAGCGGATATCCAGTTACAACTTGAAATGTACAAACAATTGCTTGAGCTTGAGTTTGACTTAGAAAATTATCAACCCTATTTTGCCGTAAAAGCTGATTTCCTTATTAGGACAAAACAAATAAAAAAGGCAAGAGGCGTATTGCATCAAGCCATTAGCCTTACAAATAACAAAATTGAAATAAATTATCTTACAAACAAGCTAAATCAGTTAAAATAAAAAAGGCCGTAGCAAATCTGCTACAGCCTCTAAATTTTAAAATAACTAAATATTAGTTATTGTCATATTGTGCGCTACGATCAACCTGACTAGGTTTAATATTACCAGCAGAATCTTTACGGCCAATAAATTGTTTAAGATCATTAAGGTCGATAAACTGATCTGCTTGACGACGAAGGTCGTCAGCCACCATTGGTGGACGGCTTTTAACAGTAGAAACAACGCTTACAACAACGCCCTTTCTTTGTACTGCCTCAACCAAGCGTCTAAAGTCACCATCACCTGAAAAAAGGACAATATGATCAACGGTCTCAGATATCTCCATAACATCTACTGTTAATTCGATATCCATATTGCCTTTTATTTTTTTGCGACCCGAGGAGTCGGTATATTCTTTTGTCGGTTTTGTAACCATTGTAAAACCGTTATAGTCAAGCCAATCGATCAGCGGACGTATTGGTGAGAACTCTTGTTCTTCAACCAATGCTGTATAATAGTAAGCGCGGACAAATTGTCCTTTATTTTTAAACAGACTAAGCAATTGATTATAGTCAATTTCAAAGTCTAACGCTTTTGCTGTCGCATATAAGTTGGCTCCATCTATAAAAATCGCAATTTTTTGAGCTGGATAAATATGCATAATAATTTCTCTTTTTTTTAAAACACCACACACTAAAATGAAGACAAATAAATTAAGGAAAAATTTTATTTAAAAAAATCAACATTAAAAAAATTAAACTCACATTAGTGATTCTTACTGTAATATTTTTACACTATAATCGACATTAGTCTTTAGTAGTATTTTAAAATTAAGTATTACTACCATTAGTTTAGTAGACTATCGTATTGTCCAATTTAGCGGTTTAAACTCTTAGGTTTTATTGGCATACTAAAACCACAAAACAACATTTGGGTTAATATATGATAATATTATCAATAGGTTCTAACTTACCATCGATTTGGGGAAGTCGGTTAGAAACTTTAAATAGAGCAATTACCGAACTGGAAAAACAGTTTATAAACGTTCTAAGGATATCCACACCCTACATTAGCCCGCCCATGGGGTTAAATTATAAAAAAAGCTTAATTACATACAAAACCACAAATATTGAAAACGAACCGCCTAAATTTTATTACATTAATATAAATATAATAGTCGAAACACATAAACCTGCAAGTCAATTATTATATAGGCTCAAACAGATAGAAAGTAAAGCTGGTCGCATTGATGGCCAGAGGTGGTCTAGCAGACCTTTGGATATGGATATTATTTGCTATAAAGGTATTATAACAGGTGGAAATGTCGAGAAAAATCACCCATTAAATGCGGGGTATATTCCCTTAATTTTGCCCCATCCTGGCACTCCTAAAAGAGCTTTTGTTCTTGATCCACTTATTGAAATTGCACCCAATTGGCATCATCCAATAACTGGCAAAACCGCAATGCAGATGAAAAATGCACTTAAATAAGAAAATTGATTGTTCAAACGCAAATAACACTTGATTTAAATCGAATTTAGCACTAGGAGATCTTATTAATAAAATTTTTGGAGATCGCCAATGGCACGCGTTACCGTAGAAGATTGTATCGAAAAAATTGACAACCGCTTTGAGCTTGTATTACTTTCAGGTCATCGTGCAAGAATGCTTGCTGGTGGTGCAGAACCAACTGTAGATCGCGACAATGATAAAAACCCTGTTATTGCGCTTCGTGAAATTGGTGATGATATGATTTCTGCTGATGATTTAGAAGAAGAATTTATTCATTCAATGCAAAGATATGTTGAAGTTGATGAGCCAGAAACAGAAATAGTGCCTATGATATCTGCAACTGGTGA
Source organism: Hyphomicrobiales bacterium (assembly GCA_013214985.1). Classification (GTDB taxonomy): domain Bacteria; phylum Pseudomonadota; class Alphaproteobacteria; order Rhizobiales; family OSC116; genus OCS116. The sequence goes on along the minus strand of JABSRY010000295.1, from coordinate 2,100 downwards.
AGTTAGCAACCTTGGCCAAGACCCAGACAAAATTAGCTTCGACCAAATGGGTGAAGATGATTTGCTTAAAGCTATCGAAGCGCTTCCAAAACCTAAGTGATTTATTAAAGTCATTTTAAAACCTCCAAGTTTTCTTGGAGGTTTTTTTTTGCCTGCACAAAATTACGCCCAAACACTATAATCTTGGTTGCAGTTTGAATTTAGAAGTATAAATTGGAATTCTATTAAGGAGAATCACCAATATGATGAGACAATATGAATTAGTTGAAAAAGTGCTGACATATGACCCACAAGCTGATGAAACATTGCTCAATAAAGCATATATTTACGGATATAAAAAACACGGCTCTCAAAAACGTGCCTCTGGCGACCCATATTTTTCTCATCCGATAGAGGTTGCCGCCATATTGGCCGATTTAAAATTAGACTCAACGGTCGTGGCTACAGGCTTATTGCACGACACGATTGAAGATACAGACGCCACCCGTGAAGAAATTGATAAACTATTCGGCGAAGAAATTGGCTCACTAGTCGAAGGCCTGACAAAAATTAGTAAATTAAAACTAACAACCAGAGAAACCGCGCAATCTGAAAATTTGCGTAAACTATTTTTTGCAATTTCAAAAGATATTCGGGTGCTTTTGGTTAAGTTGGCCGACCGCCTACATAATATGCGCACCATCATGTTTGTGAAACCCGAAAAACGCATTAGGATCGCCCAAGAAACGATGGACATATATGCGCCGCTCGCTGGCCGTATGGGCATACATTTTTTTAGAGAAGAATTAGAGGACATCTGCTTCACCATATTGAATTTTGAAGCGAGAGAAACCATCATCCGTCGTTTAAAAGAAATGCACGAAGATGAAGGCGATTTATTGCACGACATTGCTGATATTTTAAATCGCAAGCTTAAAGAATTTGGCATAAATGCCAGAGTATATGGTAGAGAAAAACGGCCATATTCAATTTTTAGAAAAATGGAAAGACAGAGTATTTCCCTTGAAAAAATTTCTGACATTTATGCGTTTAGAATTATTACTAAAAATGAAGATGACTGCTACAGAGCACTTGGTTTGGTGCATATGGAGTGGCCAATGGTACCCGAACGTTTTAAAGATTTCATTTCGATACCTAAAAGTAACGATTACAGATCTATTCATACTACAATTATAGGGCCGACCCGCAAACGAATTGAGCTTCAAATTAGAACTGAAGAAATGCAAGAAGTTAACGAATTTGGCATTGCGTCACATGCATTATATAAAGAAAATGTATATATAAACAGCCCCAGCGAGGGCACCATGCCTGGTGATAATGTTTTAAATAAAAAGCTTGGCAGCGTACCCCTGTCCGAAAAATCTAATGCATTTGAATGGCTAAGGCATATTGTTGATGGATTAGAAGATGGCGATTCGCCCGAAGAGTTTTTAGAACATACAAAATTAGAGCTTTTTGCTGATCAAGCTTTTTGTTTTACCCCAAAAGGTCGTCTTATTGCATTGCCTAAATATGCAACACCGATAGATTTTGCATATGCAGTACACACCGATATAGGCAACACATGTGTTGGCTGTAAAATAAATGGTATCGTGTCGCCATTACGTTCAAAACTAAATAATGGCGATGAAGTTGAAATTATAACGTCAAAGGGCAGTAAGCCTCAACCAATTTGGGAAAATTTCGTCGTAACGGGTAAGGCCAAATTAGCCATTCGGCGGGTAAATAGAGAAGAAAGACGCAAACAATATAGTCATTTAGGCCTCGAAATGCTAAACCGCATTTTTAAAAAATTAAAAATAGAATATACTGAACATAAGCTAGTTGCAGCATTGCCGACCCTCGCTTTCAAATCGGTAGAAGAAGTTTATGTCGCCCTTGCCCGTAACAAATTAAAATTGCGTGATGTTACCATTGCAATTGTACCTAGGTTAGCTGAAAGCACTGATATTGATGCGTTTAACAGCCAAACCCATTTTGAATTAGGCGCATCTAGCAAAACAACGCCAATGCCTATCAGAGGTGCATCAAAAGCGCATGGTGCACTACGTTTTTCTAAAAAACATCCGCCTATTGCTGGCGAACGGATTGTCGGAATCA
>JABSRY010000294.1 GCA_013214985.1 Hyphomicrobiales bacterium | reverse complement strand
CTGCTATGCGCAAAATTATTACTATCCTAAATGCACAAATTAGAGATTATTATAAAATAAAACAAATGAGTTGATTTAGGAAAATACTTAAAAAATACAGCAAAATACCCTGCAAGAATTAATAAAAATACAGGGGCAATGGTTGCGACAATAAATTCCAAAGTATAAATCCAAGCGAATAAAGTTTAAAAATTAGCACTAACAAATTCAACCAGTTTTTCGGCAGGGCGGCCTATAACTGCCTTATTATCTTTAACCAAAACAGGGCGTTCAAACAATATGGGGTTTTGGGCAATGGCCGCTACCAGTGTGGCCTCGGTATCCTCCAAACTTAGCCCCAGTTCCTTAAATACGGCTTCTTCCTTGCGGATCATATCTTTGGCGGGCATGTTTAATAGGCTCAAAATTTCAACTATTTCAACTTCGGTTAGGCCTGCATCCAAATAAGTCACCAAGTTGAATTTAATGTTCTTTTCTTCTAAATGCTGTAGTGCAGCGCGCGATTTTGTGCAGCGTGGGTTATGGTATAAAGTGGTTGTCATCATGCGCCTTCATTTATGTTAAAAGTTTTTTCAGCCCAAAATTCGGCACGGCTACCAATAGCTTGCTCAATCGTGTCAAACCCATCGCGCTTTAGACCATCCAAAATACCTTGGCGAATGTCATCTATAATTGCAGTACCCGTATAAATTAAACAACTATATAGTTGCACAAGCGATGCCCCAGCACAAATTTTTTCATAAGCACTAGCCCCATCCGAAATACCACCGGCGCCGATCAGCGGAATTTTGCCTTCAGTCGCTTGATAAAAGCGCGCTAGCATGTGGGTAGAAAATTCAAATATAGGCTTACCAGATAATCCACCCGCTTGTGCTTGATGGGCATGGCCTTCAATAAAGTCGCGTCTAATGGTGGTATTAGAAACAATAACCCCATCTAATTTCGAACCCGTAACAATATTAGCAATATCGGTAATGTCATCATCGGTTAAATCGGGTGCAATTTTCAAAATAAGCGGTACATATTTACCGAGTAATGTTTGCATTTCGGCACGTTTTTGGCAAATACGGCTAACCAGCTTTTCTAGGCTATCTTTAGACTGCAAAGCCCTAAGTCCAGGGGTGTTGGGGCTAGAAATATTTGCTACAAAATAATCGGCAACATTATAAAATTTTTCAATGCCTTTTTCATAATCCACTATAAAATCGGCACTGTCTTTATTGGCGCCAATATTCACCCCAATTTGCCCGCTATTTTTTGCAGTACGTTGGTTGCGCATGCGCGCCAAAACAACATCATGCCCATCATTGTTAAAGCCCATGCGGTTTATAACGCCCATATGTTCTTCAACTCTAAATAGGCGGGGTTTTGGGTTCCCCGCTTGCGGTCTTGGGGTTACAGAGCCAACTTCGGCGAAGCCAAAGCCTGTTTTAATAATTTCATTGGCAACCTCTGCATTTTTATCAAACCCAGCGGCAATGCCAACAGGGTTGTCAAAACTTAAACCAAATATAGTTTGGCCTAAGCCTTTGTTTGATAATGTACCGCGCGGTGCAAGCCCTGCTTGCAGCGCAATAAGCGCCGCTTTATGCGCTTGCTCTGGTTCTAATATAAACAATAATGGTTTGATGAGTTTAAAAATATTAGGCATTTATAATCCGTAAAAATAGCAAAGTTATGCCTTTTTACGCATTTTCAATAAACAATACCAGTTATTATTGAGCCAAATTTAAGATTGGTCGGTAAACCTGTTTCTAATTTTTTCATCACGCTTTTTTTGTGACATGCGTTGAAACAACCAAAAAGGCACAACCACCACAGCGCCGGTAATAATATAGCCGATAACATTTTCAATATTATCAAAACTCACATTAATAATATGCGCAATATTTTCAATAACCCATTCGAAAATTCCTATCGGGGTTATATGCAATATTTTTAAAACAAAGCCGACCAATAAAGACATTAAAACCAGTTTAATAATTACTTTAATGGGCTGGTCGCCAAATAATCCGTTCATAAAAATCTCCTATTTCTAAACATATGGGCGATACAGGCGTGATTGCAAGCCCTGAGTGACTATATAAGCACATATAAAACATATATGATTAAAATTTAGGCATGTATAGAGCATATATTTATATTGCATATATTTTAATCATTTGATAGGTTTGAAAAAACCATGGAGTGAAAAAGATGTTCAATATTATACCGCCATTATTTTTAGATGCTGTAATTTTGTTTATATTTGCCGAAGCGTTATTGTGTATTTCGCCAGGCCCCGCTGTATTGCTAACCATATCTCAGTCAATGCGCCGTGGTTTTGCTGCGGGTATTTGGAGCACAATGGGCATCTTAACCGCCAACACCCTTTACTTTGTTTTATCTGCTATTGGTGTTGGCGCGCTGCTTGTGGCATCTGCAACCTTATTTACCATTGTAAAATATATAGGCGCGGCTTATTTGGTCTTTATGGGCGTCAAAATGCTTATACCTTTATTTAAGAGCGTTGGTAAAAGCGGAAAAGTGCAAGCCGATAATTCTGACGATATTCTAGTCGATAAAAGCCGCGAAACTAGCAAATCTACATTCATTAGAGGTTTTATAATTCAAGCCTCTAACCCCAAAAACCTAGTTTTTTTTGTGGCGTTACTACCGCAATTTGTTATGCCTTCTTTGGTTGATGAAATTTCACTAATGATGCAATTTTCAATTTTGGCATTTATTTCAATCATCATCGAATTTCTTGTGCTGCTTGTTTATATTTTGCTGAGTGTCAAATTAGCAAAATGGGTTAAAGCCAAAGCAATGATGTGGATCGATGGTGCAGCAGGTGGTTTTTTAATCATTATCGGCGTTGGTTTGGCCTCGATGAAGAAACTATCAAACGCTAGTTAACTATTGTTTTTTGGTAAAAACTAAGCCATAAAATAGCATGATAAAAAAGCCAGATAATAACATTAGACGATTGCCAGATGTAACCATTAACCGCATTGCAGCAGGTGAGGTGATAGAGCGCCCCGCCAGTGCGGTTAAAGAGCTAGTCGAAAATTCGTTAGATGCGGGCGCAAAACATATTTCTGTTACCCTAATAGAAGGCGGTAAAAAGCTCATTCAAGTAACTGACGATGGTTTTGGCATGTCAGCGGATGATCTGATGTTGGCTATTGAGCGCCATGCAACCAGCAAACTACCCGATGACGAATTGCTGACTATAGAGCATTTTGGTTTTAGGGGAGAGGCATTGCCATCTATCGGCGCAGTTAGCCGCATGACAATTACATCACGCCAAACAGGCAGCGAAAATGGCCACGCCATATCGCTTATTGGCGGTAAAATAATACCCGTTATGCCTGCGCCATGTAACCAAGGCACGAGCATTAGAGTTGAAGATATATTTTTCGCCACCCCCGCACGGTTAAAATTTATGAAGTCCGAACGGGCAGAAAATATGGCAGTGGTAGATGTGATGAAGCGCTTTGCAATGGCGCATCCGCATGTTGGTTTTACCATACAAACTGGTAATGGCAGGCCCATTAATTATATTGCCGAGCAAGGCAACACCGAAGATGCACTTAAAAAACGCCTAGGCGCAATTATGGGCGCAGAATTTAGAGATAACGCACTTTGGATAGATGCAATACGCGGTAAAGATGATGCACATAGAACCGAAATTCAGTTAAAAGGCTATGTTGCATTGCCAACTTTAAACCGCGGTAACGCCCAAATGCAATATATGTTTGTAAATGGACGCCCTGTTAAAGACAAAACCCTTATAGGCTCAATAAAAGCCGCATATATGGATTTTTTACCGCGCGACCGACACCCCTTATTGGCATTATTTTTAAACGTCCCTTCCGAATTTGTCGATGTAAACGTCCACCCCGCCAAATCTGAAGTTAGGTTTCAAGATGCGGGTTATGTAAGGGGGCTAATCATCGGCGCGATTAAACAAGCCATAACCGAAGCGGGGCACAGAGCGGCCAATAGCTTGGGTGAAGGCGCCGTTGCCATGTTTAGCCAAGAGCAAATGCAAAATCAGAATTCTGTTAAAACAAATGATTCAACCGAATATGTCGCCTACGATACCCCGCCAGATGTGCCACGCGGTGGGTTTGACCGCTTCAAAACCTACAGCCAACGGCAACAAACAGCCAATGTATCAAATAATATTTATATCTCAGCGCCTGCATCA
>JABSRY010000293.1 GCA_013214985.1 Hyphomicrobiales bacterium | reverse complement strand
GCTATGCGCAAAATTATTACTATCCTAAATGCACAAATTAGAGATTATTATAAAATAAAACAAATGAGTTGATTTTGGATTTAATTTGCGTTGCTGCTTTATCGACCCGCGCTTGCTGGATAAATTGGTGGGGCGGCAATGCAAAGGACTGTTTAAACATATGGGCAAAATGATATTCGCTTAAATTCAATTTTTCTGATAACTCGGCCAGGCTTAATCTTTGATCCAAATTTGAAATGATATAATCCTGTATTAGTGATTGGTTTTTTCGGCTGAGGCCGCCGCTGATCTTTGGCAAAGAAAATCGGTTATTTGTGTAGTTTTGCAACAAATATAGAATAACCATTTGGATGGCATGGTCGATAAAATGATGGTTTTTAATATCGCGCCAATCTGTTTGAAAAATACTGTGTCTTAATAGGCTTGATAGGGCTTGATTGTCTTCAAATGACAAATCTTGCAGAAATACCTCTCTTGGGTCTATATCAAAGACTTGCATTGCGGTTGTTTTTAAATATTCATCGGTGAAATAAAAATGGGCGAGTTTGAACGGATGGCCGATTTCCCAAACGGATTTTTGGCCTGCAGGCATTAAACATAGCTTATTTTCGCCAGATTTATTTATTATGTTTTTATCTAGTCGATAATTATCATGTCCGCCTTTCATATATAAAGACAAAGTATGAAATTTTGAGTTTTGATATTCGACAAAATCGTTTTCGTTATCCCATAATGACAAAGTAACGTGTTTATTTACTCTTTTAACATCCACAAGGCTTGCTTTTGAATAGGTCATCATGGTTTGAAGGACAGGATTTTTGGCTTGATTGTGGCTCATTTAATTATTTTAAATTAAATGGGTGGAAAATGCCAAGCAATTAAGGGGTACTAATTAACAAAATAGCAAGATTGTATCAAATTTTTAAAAATATGACAGATATGCATGGAATTTACTGGTATGGAATAGTTCGATGTTTTTGAAGGAGTTTGTATGACTAGGTTTTTATATATTGCGATGATTTTTGTTTGGGGTGGCTCATGGCTTGCTATTAATTGGCAAATATCGGAAGTTTCGCCAGTTGTATCGGTATTCTACCGCTTTGCTTTAGCAGCGGTTATTATGTTTCCTATAATGAAATTATTGGGAAAAATTCAAACTGTTACAAAAGCAGACCATATTTACTTTATGTTTCAGGGGGCATTTTTGTTTGGTTTGAACTTTATTTGCTTTTATTATGCGAGCCATTATTTGGTGAGTGGTTTAATGGCCATTATTTTTTCTCTTGCAACTATTTTGAATGTTTTAAATGGCTATTTATTTTATAGAGAAAAACCAGCACCCTCTATAAAATGGGGTATTTTATTTGGTGTATCTGGTTTGGTGCTTATTTTTTGGCGTGATTTGGTAGCAGTAGAACTAAATACCGACATGTTAATTGGCGTTGGATTGTCATTCATTGGGGTATATTTGTTTTCTCTGGGCAATATGGTATCGGTTCGGCATTCTAAAAATGGTATTAGCTCGATAACTTCTACAAGCTATGCGGTTGTTTATGGCAGTATAATTTTGTTTATAATTTGCCTTATAAACGGTGAGCGTTTTATATTTGATTTTTCTATTAAATATGTGAGTGCTTGGTTATTTTTAGGCCTAATTGCAACAATATTTGGTTTTACTGCTTATTTGAATTTAGTTGAAAAGCTGGGGGCGAGCAGGGCGGCTTATATATTGGTAATCACCCCATTGGTTGCTCTGATATTATCTAGCATATTTGAAGATTATGTTTGGTCATTACAAGCGATAGCGGGTGTTGGTTTTATTGCAATGGGTAATTTTATTGTTCAGTATAAGAAATTAAAAAAACCAAACAAAAAAATGTTTGGTTTGGATGTCTGAATATTGGGTAGTCTTAATGTGTGTTAAGGCTACCTTTTTCATTTAGTGGTTTTAGCTCTGCAGCCATAAGGCCTTTTGGACCATCGCCAAAGCGCACCAAAATTTCTTGCCCTGCACGTAGTTCTGAAAAACCGAAACGGCGCATCGTTTCCATATGGACAAAAATATCTTCATTCATATTGGGGCGTGTTACAAAGCCATAGCCTTTTTTGCGGTTAAACCATTTAACAATTGCAAGTTCGAAATTACCTTTAGGGGTAACATTGAAATGTGTATTTGCCGGTTCTTTTGAATTGGGCGGGATTGCTGTGCTAAGATCAACGCTTAATATTGTTAACGCCTGCCAGCCGCGCTTACTTCTAATGGCTTCGCAGACAATGTGCGCACCTTCATGTGCGGTCTCGAAACCACCTTTGCGCAGGCAACTGACATGTATTAATATGTCGCCGCTATCATCATCTGCAATTAAAAAGCCGAACCCTTTACCAGGATCAAACCATTTTACTTTTCCAGAAACTTGAAATACTTCAACAGATTCTGTACTTTGTGAACTAGGATATTCTTCTAATATAGGCACTGAAAACCCCCATATACCGCATTTAACTCAAAATAATTATGCATAATAAAATATAATGCATCGCCTCTTCATTTTAACCGAAATTTAGATTTAAGACCCCATCCAATTTCGAATCAAAAAATTCGTTAACCATAACTTAATATTATAGATTTCAAAAAAGGTTACAATCATCAATTGTTTAAATGACGACATTGAAATTGAATCGGAGTAGTGATATTAACCATATAACATATATATCAAATAGTTATGCCCATAATTATTGGTATAGTTGACAGGTTGGATGAGTGAATAACTTGATGTGTCATATATAAATATTCGACGAAATGATAATATGGGTTTCTGAAACATCGTCTAATTAGCACCAACTTTTTACTGATATATAAGTGTGAGTGTACATTATGAGCGACATATACTGATGAGCAATAATGTTTTTTTTGTGATTGATTTGAAGATTTGATTAATTTTATTGATGGAATTAAGTACAAAAACGCGTAATGTATAGTTAATTTTTGTGAATTATTTTTTAACCCTACAATATTTATTCTTTGATTTCAGTTTATATTGCTGTTTGTATGAATGCTAACAGAATTTATTGCTGTTAAAAGTGTCAAAAACGCTTTTCATGGTCTTTTTGCAAGAATCTTCTGTTTTGAAGAAAATTTCCTTCTTGACTTATTGCCTGTAAAGTTTTTTGATGGGTGGATGCAGGGTTTGTTTTTGATTTTATTCAAATACGAATGATAGAATTCAAATAATGAATCACATTAGAAAATGCATGGGGAGAACGTTTCAGAGTTTTGAAACGAGTAAAATTAAAATAGGGAATTAAAATGAAAAAATTATTACCGTTAGCGATTGGTATTGCTGCACTTACAGTTGCGGGCGCTGCTTCAGCTGCTACTTTAGACGAAGTTAAAGCAAACGACGTGTTGAAATGTGGTGTTTCTACGGGTCTTGCTGGTTTTGCTGTGCCTGATGACGATGGTGAATGGCAAGGTCTTGACGTTGATCTTTGTCGTGCTGTTGCTGCTGCTGTACTTGGTGATGCAAGTAAAGTTGAATATGTACCAACTACCGCAAAAGTTCGTTTTGAAGTGTTGAAATCTGGTGAAATTGATATGCTTTCACGCGTAACAACATGGACATTAACACGTGATACTAACCTTGGCTTAAACTTTGCTGGTGTTAACTATTATGATGGTCAAGGCTTTATGGTTAGTAAAGAACTTGGTGCTACATCTGCTACAGAACTAGATGGTGCTTCTGTTTGTGTACAAACTGGTACAACTACTGAAATTAACCTTTCTGAGTATTTCCGTTTAAACAACATGAAATATGAGCCAGTTCCTGTAGAAACTTCTACTGAAGGCCGTGCTGCATATGCTGCTGGTCGTTGTGATATTTATACAACTGATGCATCTGCACTTGCTGCAATGCGTACAAACCTTGAAGACCCTACAGCTCATATTATTCTACCAGAAATTATTTCTAAAGAACCTTTGGGCCCTGTAGTACGTCATGGCGATGATCAATGGTTAGACATTGTTAAATGGTCTCATAACGCAATGCTGAATGCTGAAGAGCTAGGTATTACATCTGCAAATGCTAAAGAAAGAAGTGCTGATGCTAGTAACCCAGCAGTTCAAAAACTTCTTGGTACAGCTGGTGCTGGCTTAGGTAAACATCTTGGTTTAAGTGAAGATTGGGCAATGAATATCATTACTC
>JABSRY010000292.1 GCA_013214985.1 Hyphomicrobiales bacterium | reverse complement strand
AGGGCAGGGCGATTATTTATGCCGCTTTCATAATCAAACACAGCATCTGGCGTTTTGACCACACCCGTATCAACAATATCGATTACTTTTTTTGCTTCGATATCTACAATCGAAAACAACCCTTCAATTGGCCTACCATATAGGTGATTTTTTGAATGGCTTTTTTCATAACAGGGCACCTTGAAAATCCGCTTATTATCGTAATTTTGCTTCTTAAAATACCCCGCTGGGTTTGGGGAACAGTAGATGTTTTTAAGTTCAGTAATATTGCGTTTTTTAAGGGCATTAATAAATTCTGCACTTTGCAACGTAAGGTTTCTGGCGATATGCCATTCACCCGCCATTACACTAGGCTCTACATTTGTCATCAGATTTTCGCTAATAATCGTCAAATTTGTAAGGTTTATTTTGACCTCAAAAGTTTGGTTATCTTTATACATAACAACTTTTGCCATACGAATTATTGGGTCACCATATTGCCATTTTTTTAGTGTTTTTTTAGGCATTTCAAGCAAACCAATATAGGGGTATTGCGTATTTTTATTGGCTATTTTTTGGTCATTAAGAAACTTTACAGTTTGAACAATTTCCTTGGCCGATAAGCCATCCATTGGGTGCGTCGCAGAATAAGTAATGGAAATATAAGCAATCAATATAAAAAATATTGAATTTATCTTAATAAAATATCGCATATGATTCCTAATACCTTAACATGTGATTCTTTAAGCATATTATTAACTTAGATGCTTATAAAATTAAATCAAAATCATATAAAATTTTGAACATTGAAACTACCAATAATGTTTTTGATAAGTATCAAAGTTTTCCGAATGCCAAATTTTATGCTAGTAAGATAATTCGTTACAGACAATTGATTGGTAGATATGAACAATTTAGTAAGACAATCTATATATTTTTGTGTCATTGGCATCGTAGTTTTTGGGCTAGGTTATATCATTTCGCATCAGTATTTTTCAAATCAAATTTACCTAAATTCCACGCATCAACTTCAGTTATATTCAAAAACGCTTACTTCAAAACTGTTTGAATTAAAACCGCTCAATGAAGTGCTTAGTAAAAATCAAGAAATATTCAATGCATTACAAAATAAACAGGATATTGACCAAATAGGTAAAACCAACACATTGTTATTGGTCAGCAAATACATAGCTTCTGCATCCGAAATATATTTGTTAGATAATGATGGAACGACAATTGCGTCTAGCAATTGGCAAAGAAATGATAGCTTTGTTGGTAAGAATTTTAAGTTTAGACCCTATTTTAAACAAGCAATACACGGGATGTCGGGTCAGTTCTATGCTGTTGGCATAGAATCCAACATAAGGGGCTATTATTTTTCAGAGCCGATTAAACATAAAGGCAATGTTATTGGTGTTTTAGTTTTAAAAGTTGCTGTCGATCAATTAGAAAACATTATTAAACATAGTGATCATAAATTTATGATACTTGATAATTATGGCATTGTGTTTTTATCAAATGATAAAAGTTTCTTATATAAGAAAACTCGTCATATTTCTAAAGAAGCTCAAGAATATATTACGAGGACTAAACGGTTTAACAATGAGTTGATTGGTGAATTGTTTATCAAGCCATATAATAGCGTTTATAAAAATAATATGGTTAAGATGAGGCTCAATGGCAAAAAAACTGTGTTTTTAAAAACTGAATTAGCAATTCCCGAAATTGGCTGGAATTTCATAAGTCTAATAAATGAGAAAAAAATCATCCAACCTAGTTTATTAGTTAGTTTCATCGCTGTTTTTGTAATTTTATCGCTACTATTTATTTTTAACACGATACGCGCCCGAATTAAGTCAAGATCAGATAAAATGGATTTTATAAATCAACAGGCCATTGAATTAGAAGTAAGGGTGGAAGAGCGCACCAAAGAGTTAAAAAATGTTCAAGATGAAATGGTACAGACTGCAAAATTGGCGGCCTTAGGGCAAATGTCCGCTGCTATTTCGCACGAACTAAGCCAACCCTTAACCTCAATCACCAACTATTCAGAAAATGCCAGACAATATTTAGATAAAAAGGATTTTTCAAAAGTACAAGAGAATATATCCTATATTGCGAAACTATCCGAAAAAATGGGCGCCATAATTCATCATACAAAAATTTTTGCAAGCAAAAGACCAAGTGAGACCGAAAAGGTATCCGTCAATAAAGTGATAGAAGAAACAGTTTGGTTTATGCAATCTAAGTTTCAGCGCCGTGACGTGCCGTTAGAAATGCGGCTACCGCCATTGCAGGTATATATATTGGCTAACAGTGTGCGAATTGAGCAAGTTTTAATGAACCTAATATCGAATGCATTAGAATCGATGCAAAAATCTACGGTCAAAATATTAAATATAGAATTAACTTATAATGATGATTTGGTGAAAATTATTATTCGAGATACGGGTGAGGGTATTGATGAAGAAGCGATTGAAAAAATATTTAAACCATTTTACACCACTAAAGAAAATGAGCATGGTATGGGGATAGGCCTTTCCATAAGCAGATCAATTATAGAAGAATATGATGGTATGCTAAAAGCGTTTAATAGACCGACAGGTGGCGCAAGGTTTGAAATTCAATTACCAATAAATGACAAATAGAGAATAAAATGGAAAACGGTAAAATACTATTCATTGATGATGAAGCTCATATTCGAAATTCAATAGCACAATCGTTCGATTTAGCGGGTTTAGAGTATGAATGTTTTGAAAAACCCAATGATATGCTGTCTAAAATAACAAAAGATTTTAATGGCATTATTGTTTCTGACATTCGAATGCTACCCATGGACGGGATGGAGTTGCTCGAATATAACCAAAATATTGACCCTGAAATTCCAGTTATTCTGATTACGGGGCATGCCGATATTGCATTGGCAGTTGATGCCTTACGCAAAGGTGCCTATGATTTTTTTGAAAAACCTTATAATAATAACAAGTTGATTAACACCATAAACATGGCGCTGAAGAAGCGGTCGCTATATTTGGAAGTTCAAAAACTACTTAATTTAAATAATAATGACCTTAGTGGTATTATTGGCGATTCAACCGTTAGTACAAATTTAAAAATGCAAATTCGAGCAATTGCAGTATCGAATGTTGATGTGTTGTTAAATGGTGCAACGGGTGTCGGTAAAGAATTGGTTGCCCGTACATTACATGCTCAAAGCGATAGGGCAAAAGCACCATTTGTTGCTATAAACTGCGGTGCATTACCCTTGTCGATTATCGAGAGTGAATTATTCGGGCACGAAAAAGGCTCATTTACTGGGGCAACTAATCAAAGAATTGGCAAGTTTGAATATGCAAAAGGCGGCACCGTATTTTTGGATGAAATTGAATCCATGCCCTTAGATTTGCAGGTTAAGCTATTGAGAATTCTACAAGAAAGAAACTTAGAACGGCTAGGCAGCAATAAATTAATAAATTTGGATATTCGCATTATCGCCGCTACAAAAAAAAATCTACTTGAGGAAAGTAAATTAGGCAATTTCAGAGAAGATTTATATTATCGGCTAAATGTCGCGGTGATTGACATACCGACCTTAAACGAACGCAAACAAGATATTACGTTACTTAGCCATTATTTTATAGATTTGGCAGCAAAAAAACATAAAGTGGCAAATATTAAAATCAACCATAAAAAAATTACGGAACTTACCAATAAGGATTGGCCAGGTAATGTGCGGGAACTAAAGAATTATTGTGAACGAATTGCCCTAGGAATTGATAAAAATTTGTTTGAAGTAAACATTGATCATATGTTGGATAATATTTCGCTTTCTGAGCGTGTTAAAAACTTTGAAAAGCTAGAAATAATAAACTGCCTTACCACCAATAAAGGTGACGTTCAATTATGTTGTGAAGCACTAGGCTTACCCAGAAAAACCTTTTACGATAAATTGACTAGACATAATATAAATCGCACAGATTTTAAATAATGTGTGAAATACCGCACATTAAAATTTGTTAACCTTTAGTTTTGTGCGAATTTACGCACATATTACAATAATAAAATATCTCCTATTTATAATTTCTTTAATAATTTCAGTGTTTTTTGAAACATTTGAAGTTAATCCTTCATCTCCTTGAATCATAGAATTGGATATGGTTTTTCCTTCGTTTGCTTTTAAAGTTGCTTTTTCAACAAGACCTTTAATTTCGCTGGCAGCTTGGG
>JABSRY010000291.1 GCA_013214985.1 Hyphomicrobiales bacterium | reverse complement strand
ATACTACTTAAAAAAGACCGTGCATATGCCGAAATTATCAATGATGTAAATGATTCCGTAATCACTTTTTTTAAAATATTACAAGATGAGCAATCCTCTTCCTGGCTTCAATTACTAATAAAAAACACACCATATTCACGCGCTTTATATGAGGAATCGAGAATAAAATCCGTAACAGATATGATGCAAGCTCACCAATTTTTAATCCGCTCTCATATGGGCTTTAACACAGCTGCCTTAAACACTGGTTTCAGGTCAGACAGCAGTCGTAAAGGCTCTATTCCCGCACATAATTGGGTAGACTTACCAAAGATAATTGAGGCCACGACCGCAAAATTACGTGGCGTGGTTATAGAAAATCAGCCCGCGCTAAAAACCATGAAAAAACACGATTGTCCCGATACCTTGCATTTTGTTGACCCGCCATATTTACCAGAAACCAGAAGCGCCACTTCAAAATATGTCAACGATATGGATTTTCAAGATCATGCCGATTTATTGGATTGCTTACACGGCCTACAAGGCGCAGTAGTTTTATGCGGTTATGATAACCCAATGTATGACAGCAATTTAGTACTTGCTTGGGGCTGGAAACGTGTCGAAAAAACATCCTACACTGCCCAAAAACAAAAACGCACCGAATGCCTTTGGCTAAACCCCTGGGCGCAATTACGTTTATAAAAAGGGTAATAAAGCTTAATGTCTAAAAAACCAACCCATACCATTGCCGATTTAGATCACGCGCTGTCAGTAGTTGCAGCGTATATTCTAGACACGGGTTATGATAGTGTTTGGCCTATTATTCACCGTTTGGAGCGCGAAAAAGAGTTACTACTTAACAATGTAAATAAATTGGAGCATTACGCGGGTAGATCCCCAAAAAAGCAAAAAACCTCCGACAAATAGGTATAAAGATTTCACACTTCTAATCATCAAATAAATTAGCTTCAAACTCTATCCGCATGCCTTCTAATAAATCATAACGATGCTCAATAGACCCACCAATGCCATATTCTGGCCTATCGCCTGCATGGCCCATAAAATGATCGCGTAATTCAGTATCTATCCCCGCGATGATCATTCTATTCTTAAACGTATGGCGCATACTATAAACACTCTGCCCCTCACGCTCATATAGCCCATTCTTTCTAAAAAACTTGTTACACGCACCCGAAAAGTTATTTGGCTTGCCTATATAACGGTTTTCATTGCCATCACGTAACTTAGTAAATGCAAGTGCAGAAACACCAACAAGCGGCAGAATACGTTGGCTATTTTCGGTTTTAAGTTCATACCCTTCACGCGGTTCAATAATCACCCTGGGGCAACCGTTATCAATTATAATATTATCAAAATCAATATTACAAATTTCAATTGGTCGCATACCAGTCTCAACCATGCAAAACAAAATAACCCTTGCATCGATATTCAACCCAGCCGTTAATTCTGGTTTTGTTAGCAACTCTTTTAACCATTCAATCTCAAAATGGTCACGTTTTTTATAACGGCCCTCTTTAAATTTCAAATCGCCAAATGGGTTCAATGGCATTTCTATGCCAAAATATTTATGATACCGCTTATACATTACGGCTAATGTGCCAATTTCACGGTTAGCAGCGCCAGCCGTTATTCGCTTACTTTTATCCGTATCAATAATTCTATCGGCAAAATAGTCTTTTAAATTTAGCCCATCCATTCTAGTAATGTTTTCAATCGCAACATCGCCACAAACACTAATAAAATTGCGCACATATCTTTCGTGGCTAGTTTGCCATCTACGTTGTTGCGCTTCGTTCTTTTTGGTTAAATCATGGGCCATAATTTTATCTGAATATAATTTTAAAAGATCAGACATTTTATGCGCCGGCACATCAACACTGCCAATGGTTGCTACCGCAGATATTTTAGCACCAGTACTAACCGCATTTTCTAAACTTGCAATGCGGTCAAGCAATTCTTGAACGTTCATATCGTCAGCCATTTTATCAGCAGTGACATATTGTAGTCGCATATTTTTTGCGCGCGCTACCGCTTTGTCGTAAAGTTGCGCATGTTCAATCACAATGCCGCCGGCTTTAAGCTCATCCCAATAATCATCATCAGCAATCACCAACGCATCGCGTTTTTTCTTAGCTACTTCCAAATCAAAAGTGGAAAGTGATTCTCTATGATAGAACCCATCTAAAACAGAATTTAAAACTTTAGGGATATTTCGCTTATACCAATAGGTTTTACCCCGTAAAAGTAGGTATTTCATATCATTTAACATTGGTCAGCCTCAACAAAAAGACACAAAAAGAGACCCAATTAAAGACACAAAACCAAACAAAAAGCAAATTATAAATAAAATCAGGTTTAAGAGATCATTACAAGCCATTGTAAAGGCTGATGATATTAATTTACATGATATGGGAGAATTGGCTCCCCAGACAGGACTCGAACCTGTGACAAAACGATTAACAGTCGTTTGCTCTACCAACTGAGCTACTGGGGAACAATCATTTCAGCATTAAGCTGATGAGAGGTGTATAGCCAATTTTTTTTACTCTGCAAACCAAAATTATCATTTTTACCAAATTACATGTGAACAAATCACTTTTATCAATTTGCCTGTTTATAACCCTATGCTTTGTCGCTAAATTTTGTAAAATAGACCCAATAGTTTTATAAAATCAAAAATGTTAATAGCATAATCATTTGATTATTCGAGGTATTTTGTGAAAAAAATTAAAACATTAGTTACATATCTCGAAATGTGTGCGCAACGTCCGACACAATCCATCAATCTACCCGATGGTATGCAACTACAATTAAAAGAAAATATCAAAATCGAGCATTATAGAGAGATTTATAACGCAATCGGACAGCAATATTTTTGGGTGAGTCGCGAAAAACTATCCGATGAGGAATTAGGAAAAATTATTCATCACCCAAATGTTAAAATCTACTTTTTATATGATGATAATAAACCAATAGGTTTTTTTGAAATAAACTCAAAAAATCACCCAAGGTCTGTCGAAATATCCTTTATAGGCCTAGTAAATAGCGCCATAGGCCACGGTTTGGGCAAAATATTAACCCAATTAGCCATTAAACAAGCATGGTCTCATAAAGCGGGTCGAATCATCATCCAAACTTGCACTTTAGATCACAAACATGCCCTGCCTTTGTATCAAAAATTGGGGTTCAAAGCATATAATAGGCACACAGCAGAAATAACATTATCCGACTAATCTGTCTCAACTACAAAACTCATCCCGTCATATGCAGGTATAATATTCAAATTAGTTTCACTCAAACTTTGCTTTAGAGTTTTGTAATCTAGCTCACTAGTCATATTGGTTATAACTGCTCTTTGCGGGCGCTTGTTTCTAATCCAACCCAAAGCATCACTCAAACTAAAATGGCTTACATGTTCCGATGGTCTTAATGCGTCAATTATCCAAACATCCAGATTATCAAAAGCATATAAGCTTTCTTTCGGTATATCATTAACATCAGGCGTGTACATCACGCCGTCAATTAAAAACCCTGCGGCATTAATGTTGCCATGCGTCAACTTTATAGGTAAAACTTCAATGTCCCCGCCTGCCCCACTTATTTTAAATGATTGATGATATTCAATATTAACCGTTTTTAAAATAGCAGGGTATAAACTGCCTTCATATTGTTCAAAACAATAAGCAAATTTATTGCTAATATCTGTAAATACTTGCTTTGTCATATAAACTGGCATTTGTTTTTTACTATCTTGTACAAATGCTCGTAAATCGTCAATACCGTGCGTATGGTCAGCATGTTCGTGGGTCAATATAACCGCGTCAATCATAGACAATTGCGCACAAAGTATTTGATTTCTAATATCAGGCCCAACATCAATTAAAATATTGGTCTGGCCGTCTCTAGTTTCTTTTTGAACCAATAAAGCACAACGTTGCCGCCTATTTTTAGGCTCCTCCGAGTCACAAACACCCCAATCACCAGTGATTCTTGGCACACCGCTAGATGAACCACAACCCAATATGGTGAATTTCAGTGCCATCAATCATCCCAACCTTGGTATTTTTCACGCGGCACCTTCGAAAATAAATCAAAAAATGCGCAAGAGGCCCACGAAGCTATCCGCACGACGAAGGCTGCTCGATTACCGGAGGATATTGAGCGGGCTCTGACAGATGACCAGTACAAGTTATATCAGTTGATCTGG
>JABSRY010000290.1 GCA_013214985.1 Hyphomicrobiales bacterium | reverse complement strand
ACGAATGTTAGAAATATCGCCATCTTCTAGGCCAGACATTGCAATGGCTTCATTCATCGCAATAAAGTTCCAAGCCGCACCCGCGCCCATAAAACGGCGTTCTTTGCGGTCGAGCACTTCTTCCCAATCTAGCGAAGGTGCGCCAGAGACTTGGCTTCTAAAGCCATATTTAATCATGTCTTCATCGGCAGCGATGCCAGATGTGCCATTCCAAAGAGATTTTTTAACTTGTTCTACATTGTCACCAATGCTTGAGACTACGCCCATTCCTGTTACAACAACACGTCGCATATTATGCTCCCATTTTAATATATTCTGGTGATATGGTGATTATTTGGCTTCTTTAAAGAGACCCACTTTTAAATCTTTTGCTGTGAAGCCAACATTGCCGTCAATTAGCACGGTTGCATCGGCTGTGGCTAGAATTAAACGGCGCATCATAACGCGCTTAATGCTAATTTTATAGGTGATTCTTTTTGAAGTGGGTAGCACCATGTCTGCAAATTTAACTTCGCCAACACCAAATGCACGCCCTTTGCCTTCGCCGCCCATCCAACCGAGGTAGAAGCCCAATAGTTGCCACATGCCGTCTAAACCTAAACAGCCGGGCATAACAGGGTCGCCAACAAAATGACAATCAAAGAACCAGCGTTCTGGGTTAATGTCATATTCTGCGATAATCTCACCTTTATCAAACTCACCACCCGTTTCAGAAATATGGGTAACTCTGTCCATCATTAGCATTGGTGGAACTGGCAACTGAGGAAAATGCTCTCCCCATTCTTTATTTCCGCAGGCAATAAGATCTTCAAAACTATAGCTCGATTTGCGTTCAAACAACATTCGTCTCCTTGTTATATTATTCTGCCTTTTAGCATGGTTCACTCAAACTGCCTAGCTTCAAAGGCGTTTTTACAACAATCCTCTGTAATTCTTGGATAACTTACAGACATTACAAAAAAATTACACACAGGCTAAAACCCCACATTTTGTGGATATCTTAGCTTTTTATTGGGTTTTTTTGACATAGATCAAACCCATTCTAAACTGCAACGGCTATTTTTAAGAAACATTTGCAAAAACTATTCAGAAGGTGTAAATGATTATCAACTACAAGAAGACGTAATAATCACGTTGTTAAACCAAAGTAAATAAGTTGGAATTAAAACATTATGGCAAACTTACATTTTGATGTAAACTCAATATCAGACACCAATGAAATTAACGAAGCTGATAAAAATATGGTTGAAAAACAATGCCCAATGCAGGACCTAACCCGTGATGAAGTTATTCTTTATTTGCGCCGTAGCGGCCTGCGCCCAACGCGCCAACGTATTGCATTATCCGATTTATTGTTTGGCAAAGGCGGCCGCCACATCACTGCCGAAGCATTGCATGAAGAAGCGATATTGGCAAAAGTGCCTGTTTCAATGGCCACAATTTACAATACATTACATCACTTTACTCAAGCGGGCTTGCTTCGCGAGGTTGCTGTTGATGGTGCAAAAACTTATTTCGATACGAATACCAGTAACCATCATCATTTTTATCATGAAGATACAGGGCATATTTATGATATCGAAACAGATGAGCTTCAAGTTGTTGGTATTCCCACACCGCCAGAAGGCCAAGAAGTTTGGCGTATCGATGTTATTGTTAGGCTAAAAGACATTTAGCAATTGCTAATAAAATAATTTAAATTTAGGCCTAGCTTTTGCTAGGCTTTCTTTTTATAAATTCCACATTATATATAGGCCTTACGCGCCGTTAAATTTATGGCCTTAAAAGACCATTTAAAAATTGGAAGTTAAAATGAAAAATTTTTACCATAACCATTCTATAAAAATCATTACCATCACATTGGGCATTGGTATGTTTATTATGTATATTGGGCTTTCGGTTTTTAATGATAATTTACTAAAAACCAACCCAACCTATACGCGTAGTGATGTCAAGAAAATAGAAATTAAAAACTTTATTGGTACATTAGAAATAGTAACTTCTGATGTCGCGGGGTTTAAACTTGAATTTTCTAATAAAAAACCTGACGACCATATGGGCTTCTACCCTTTATTTAAAATGGGCACCCCAACCATTGCTACCATTGATGGGCGTTTTGCACCCGTAATGGGCTGTGATATTACTCGGGGTGAAAATAGTAAAATTGCTCAAGCATTCATTCAAGAAACAAGTGATTTAAAACTAAATATTAATAGCTACCCAACCCTAAAAATCACCACCCACAAGGATTTAATTTTAGACATTAGAAAGAGTGTGATTTTTGGCTCAAGCGGCGATTTAACCTCGGTTAAAATGCAAGATATGCGCTGTAGTAATTTTAGTTTCAACAGCATATCTGGCGATGTCGTGCTTGATTTAAAAGATGCTAACCAAATTACTGGCGAAGTAATTTCGGGTAACTTAACCGTTAAAAAAACCTCTGACAACATCGTAAAATTTGATATTGTCAAAGGCCAAAATCTTGAAAACTAGACAGTCAATTAGCTAATGGCTAATTTTTGTAAATCTACCAATTTTTTAACACCACCTTTGGCTAAACCAAGCAGGCCGATAAATTCTTCTTCGCTGAACGGGTCTGCTTCGGCGGTGCCCTGAATTTCGACAATGCCACCACTGCCAGTAAGTACAAAATTAGCATCGGTTTCAGCTTCGCTGTCTTCGGCATAGTCTAAATCTGCAACCAATTTTCCATTATAAATGCCACAACTAATAGCCGCGACATGGTCTTTAAGTGGGTTGCCAGTCATGTCTGTATTGGCTCTAATCCACTCTATCGCATCATAAAGCGCCACCCAAGCACCTGTTATTGCGGCTGTTCTGGTGCCGCCATCTGCCTGAATAACATCACAATCAATAGTAATTTGGCGCTCACCTAGCACTTTTAAATCAACCACCGCACGCAAAGAACGCCCGATAAGGCGCTGAATTTCTTGTGTACGGCCGCCTTGTTTGCCTGCCGCAGCTTCGCGGCGCATGCGCGAGCCTGTCGAGCGCGGTAACATGCCATATTCGGCAGTAACCCAGCCAGTGCCTTTGCCGCGCAACCAAGGTGGCATGCGGGTTTCAACGGTTGCTGTGCATAATACATGCGTATCACCAAACTTAACCAAGCACGAGCCTTCTGCATGTTTTGCAAATCCGCGCTCTAGTGATATGGCGCGAATATCGTTTAAATTTCGGCCAGAAGGGCGATGATTTGGGTTTGTCATGCATGGATTCCTATTCGAGAGCAATTTATTAAGTGATAATTTGTTGTTTTCTAGCTGTAAACTTGTTAAACTTGATTAGCAACATTTATCTTGAACTCAAGCCAACCAAAGCCAATATAAATAATAATGTCAGACGAATTCAATTATATAAGCCAACTCAACAAACGCTCTCAAGATATTTTTCGCCATTTAGTCGAAAGCTTTTTAAAGGATGGCGAGCCTGTTGGCTCGCGCACATTAAGCCGCTCTTTGCCTATCTCTTTATCGCCTGCATCTGTCCGCAATGTCATGAGCGATCTTGAGCATTTGGGGCTTATAACATCGCCGCATACCAGTGCTGGGCGCATTCCGACCCAAACTGGCCTGCGCATGTTTGTCGATGGTATGTTAGAGTTTGGCACCATTGATAAAGACGATCAGCGTTATATCGAACGGCATATTGCCCAAAATACCAACCTTGGACACAAACAAAATGTCGATGATTTATTGGCCGAAACTGGCAATATACTATCGGGTTTAAGCCAATGTGCGGGCATTGTTTTAACCAGCAAACAAAGCCGCCCTATTCAGCATATTCAATTTGTGCGGTTAGACAGCGCCAAGGTTTTACTTATATTAGTTTATCAAGATAATGAGGTTGAAAATAGAATTTTAACCGTACCTGCTGGCTTGCCTGCATCGGCACTTGAGCAAGCAAGTAATTATTTAAATGCCCATGTGGTTGGCTTAACCATTGCCGAGGCCGAACAGGCTATCGCAAAAGATATGGAAGCCGCCAAACAAAACCTAGATGTTTTAACCTCCGAATTAGTCGCGTCTGGCGTGGCAACCTGGTCGAGCGATAATGTCGATGAGCGTAATTTAATTGTGCGCGGTCGCTCCAACTTAATCGGTGATGGTGCAGGTTTTGAAAACCTTAATCTTATTAAACAATTATTCGATGATTTAGAGGCAAAAAAGGAATTGGTCAATTTACTCGACCTTGCTGACAATGCCGAAGGG
>JABSRY010000029.1 GCA_013214985.1 Hyphomicrobiales bacterium | reverse complement strand
ACCGTTATGCAACGGTTTAAGAATGGTGAAATAAACATTTTGGTGGCGACTACGGTTATTGAAGTTGGAGTGAATGTGCCAGAGGCTACTATCATGATTATTGAACATGCCGAACGATTTGGTTTGTCTCAACTACATCAATTACGCGGGCGTGTTGGGCGCGGTAGTGAGCAATCAAATTGTATATTATTATACCAAACGCCGTTGGGTGAAACGGCATCTGAGCGGCTTAAAATTATGCGTCAAACTGAAGATGGGTTTTTGATATCGGAAAAAGATTTACAATTAAGGGGTGGTGGCGATTTGCTGGGTGCGCAACAAAGTGGCGACATAAAAATGCGACTGGCTGATGTCGACAACCATGCAGATTTGATTGAAATCGCTCATAAGCAGGCAAGACTTATCGTCGAAACTGACCCATTTTTAGCCAAAGATAAAAACAGTAATTTACGAACCTTGTTGTATTTATTTGATAGAGACCAAGCTATTAAGCTTTTAAATGCGGGTTAAGTTTTATCGTTTTTAATGGGCACGGTGTCGGGTGTTACGAGCCCTGCTGAAATTACTAACTTTGCACCATCTTCTACTGACATATCCAAGACCTTAACATACTTTTTGGGTACGAAAAGTAAAAAACCACTTGTTGGATTGGGTGTTGTTGGCAAAAATACACTAAGCATTTGGTCATCAAATTGTTGGGCAACTTGGCCTTTTGTTTCGGTTGCGACAAAGGCAATGGCATATAAGTTTTTGCGCGGGTATTCAATAAGTACTACTTGTTTAAAACTGGTTTGACCTTGACTTGCTACTGTTTCAAAAATTTGTTTAAGTGCTTTATATACGGTACGAATTACTGGCATCTTTTCTAGCCAACCAGTGCCAATATTAACAATTGTACGCCCTGCAAAATTGGCAGTTAAAGCACCAAGTATCATAAGCCAAAACACCGCAAAAACTACGCCAAGCCCTGGCACAGAAAATTCTAAATACGTTTCTGGTAAATAAGACTTTGGAATGAATGGTAGAACCCAATTATCGATAAGGTCGATCACCCATTTTATAGCGACGATGGTAATAACTATTGGTGCAGCAATAACTAGCCCCGTAAGAAAATAGTTTCGGAGCCTGCTAATAATTCCTACGCGTTTTTTAGCATCATTTGTCATTCATTCGACCTTATTTTTAACATGTTAGCTATCAAATAGATGTTAATTATGAATATTGCAAGGTAACTATATACTTTATTTTAATTGTCTGACAAAGCAGTCGCTTTTTTGGGCTTTTAATAACCTACAAAGTGAGTTGGCCTGTTTGTACGATTGGAACGCGCCTATTAGCAGCGGATAACTGGTTATGCCGCTATTTACGTGTTTTCTAATTATGAAAGGTCGGTTGGCTAATAATAAACGATGTCTTTTTAATATTTTGTCATAATGTATTTTAGTGTTTTCTTGACTTCTAAAACTGGCAAGTTGCAAATAAAATGCATTATTAATGACTTTTTTTGGTCCATCAACCAACAATGCGTTTAACCTTCTGGGCGCGTTGTCTAACTTTGCTATAAACTGGTTTACCAATGGTTTTTCTTTAACTTTTGGTGTGCTCGATGGTGCCTGTTTTTTATCTGTATCAATATTTATGCTAAAACTTTTTTTGCTATCTTTATTTTTATGAGCCAAAGCTTTGCTAAGTATTTGGCTATAAATGTCATTGGCAGTTAGTATTTCAGAATTATTATATTCGCCCGTCTCATCTATTGTATCTATAGGGTTACCAAGTCGTTTTAACATATCTTTTGCAAGTTGAAAGTCCTTATTGTTTTTTAAACTTTTATGTAGATAAACTTCGGATTTTTCTAACTCATTCTGCTGAAAATATACGGATGCTAAGCCATAAAGGGCTAAGTAACGATTATTAGCCATGCCACCTAATGCAAATTGATATTGCTCTATGGCATCTTCGAAATTTAAAATACCAAAATAAGAATTTGCTAAATAATATTGTAATTCAGCATTGCCAGATAATATTTCAAGTGCCGATTTAAAATCGGCAGTTGCTTCAAGATATTCTTTTTGTCTGTAATGCAATAAACCTTTGTTTTTTAGAGCTTCTGCCAATAGTATTGGGCTTAGTTGACCGCTTGAAATTGCGGCAGAATAACCTTCTTCGGCATTTTTTATATCTTTTAGTTTTGAGAAAATAATTGCCCGAATTAGGAGAATTTCAGCAAGGTCTTCTGATGAATAGTTTCCTTCGGCAGTAAATTGGTTCAACTCTACAATAAACTCTTGATTTTGTTCGATAGTAGCTTGTGGCACTAAGGAAAAACCACGGGCTTTACTCATGAAATTATCCGCAAATACGGGCACACAGAAACTGCTTAAAAAAGCACCTAAAAATAATATTCTAAATATATTTTTAATCTTTGCATTAATAGTCATATATTTATTTCACGAAATTATTATAGAGAATCAACAGCCTAAAGCTACTCTATTATTGAATAAAATCATATCGTTATGTTACTCGACTGTTACAGACTTTGCTAAATTTCTTGGTTGGTCGACATCGGTCCCCATATGTACTGCCGTATGATATGCAAGCAATTGAACTGGGATAGTATAAACAAATGGAGATAAAAAATCGCTAGAATCTGGCAAGGCAATAGCTTTTAGGCCTAGAGCTCTAATTTCTTCGGCCCGTTTTTGCGTTGTGAAAACCATGATATCGCCGCCTCTTGCAGCAATTTCTTCGATGTTTGAACGCGTTTTTTCGTAAGTATCGTTATCTGGTGCTATAATGATAAGTGGCATTTTTTCGTCGATTAATGCAATGGGCCCGTGTTTAAGCTCGCCTGCGGCATAACCCTCGGCATGAATATAGGTGATTTCTTTTAGCTTAAGCGCCCCTTCCATAGCAATTGGGAAACTTGTGTGACGGCCTAAAAACAACACATGTTCAACTTTTGCAATATTATGAGCCAGTTTAATAATTTCTTTTTCGACCGAGAAACTATCATTAATTAGCCGTGGTAAAGATGCTAAATCCATTGTCATTTTTGAGGCATCATCGGCGCTTAAAATGTTTAGAGATTTACCAAAACCGATTGAAAGCGCTGCTAATACAGTAATTTGACAAATAAATGCTTTGGTAGATGCAACACAAACTTCGGTGCCAGCAGATGTTGGCAATATAAAGTCGGCCTCGCGAGACATTGTTGATGTTGGCACATTAACGACGGCAACCGTTGTGCAGCCTTTTTCTTTTGCCAAACGTAAGGCTGCTAAACTATCGGCTGTTTCTCCCGATTGCGATACGACTATAAATAAACATTTTTCGTTTAAAGGTGGGTTTCTATATCTAAACTCCGATGCTACATCGACTTCGACACTCATATGGGTGGTTTTTTCTAGCCAATATTTACCCACCATTGCAGCATAATATGCTGTGCCGCATGACACCATAATAATTCGGTTGAACTTCGTAATATCGAGTTTGCTATCTATGTTGATTTGGTTTGTATCCATATCAATATAGTTCGCTAAAGTGTGGCTTATAACATCTGGCTGTTCGAAAAACTCTTTTGCCATATAATGTTTATGATTGCCCTTATCCATGACTGCAGATTGTTGTTCTATAATGTTGATTTCGCGTTCTACTAGCTCGCCACTTTCATTATAAACTTTAAACGTGTTTTTGGTTGCGAAAACAAAGTCACCTTCTTCTAGATATACGATTTGTCTCGAAAACGGTGATAATGCCAATGCATCTGAGCCGATATAATGCCCTTCGACATCGCCAATACCTACTGCTAATGGGCAGCCTTTACGGGCGCCAATAAGCAGCTCTTCGTTGCCCTTAATCATAATAGCAAGTGCGAATGCGCCGCGCAACATGCCTATGGCTGCCTGAATTGCAGTTTCCACATTGTCGTTTATTTTTAATTGATTTTGAATTAGGTGACCAATTACCTCGGTGTCTGTGTCACTGCTAATTTTTGCGCCATTTTTGAGTAATTCACCCCGTAACTCTTGATAGTTTTCGATGATACCATTGTGAACGATTACGACATCACCAATAATATGCGGATGTGCGTTGGTTTCATTGGGTGCACCGTGCGTTGCCCATCTTGTGTGACCGATACCAATGCCGCCATCACCAAGACCATTAACACGAATTTTTTTCTCTAAATTACTAAGCTTACCTGCAGCACGTTCGCGCCATACTGTACCATTTTGCAAGGTTGCGATGCCTGCGCTGTCGTAGCCGCGATATTCTAATAACTTTAGAGATGAAATTAAACCTGTTGCAACTGGTTTACCTGTAACAATCCCAATAATTCCGCACATATTCTTATCCTTATTAATAGCTTTTATATTCGCCCAAATATGAAAACTGCCCTTAAATATATATTTAATTTTAAATTATGGCAAAAATTTGCCTGTTAACTATTGTTCTTTTGTCTAAACTTTTTTGCCCAGTGTTTTATTTCCACCTGCTTGGCGCGAGTAACTGCTAGCGAATCGGCAGAAACATCTTTTGTTATTACACTGCCTGAGCCGACATAGCCACCATCTGCTATCGTTATTGGTGCAACGAGTGAACTGTTTGAGCCAATAAATGCGCCCTTGCCTATAATGGTTTTAAATTTGTTAAAGCCATCATAATTACAAGTGATTGTTCCTGCGCCTATATTAGCTTTTTCGCCAACGAATGTATCGCCAATATAGCTTAAATGGTTAATTTTTGCGCCATCCTCTACTATAGTTTTTTTGGTTTCTACAAAATTACCGATTTTACAATTTTTACCTAATTGGCTGCCTTCTCTTAATCGAGCGAATGGCCCAATATTTGAGTTTTCACCAATGATGATTGGATTTTTTTGAGAGGCTTCAATGTGTGAAAATGCGAGTATTCGCGCGCCACTTTTTATAGTAACATAACCATTAATCACCACACTTGGCTCTATTATCACATCACTTTCAATTTTTACATTAACTGACAGATAGACGCTGCTAGGGTCGATTAATGTTACGCCATTACGCATCATTTTTTCTCTTAACATATTTTGATAAATGGCTTCGGCTTCGGCTAATTGGACTTTATCATTAATACCTAATGTTTCGACTTCGCTACAAATCGTAACACTTGTATTCAGCCCCATTTTGCGTGCTATCTCGACACAATCGGTTAAATAATATTCGCCCGATGCATTTTTATTGTTTATTTTCTCTAACATTTTGACGAGATGTTTGGCCTTAAAAGCCATTATGCCCGAATTACACAAGCCGACATTCCGCTCATCTTCTGTTGCGTCTTTATATTCTCTAATGGCCAATAAATCACCAGCATCGTTTATTAATAAACGTCCATATTGGGCGGCATCAATTGGCTCAAAGCCCAAAACGACGACATCTTGCCCAGACGATACTTTATCTATCAATAAATTAAGTGTATCGACTTTTACAAATGGCGTATCCGCATAAAGGATTAGCACTGCGCTTTCGGGGTCTTTTTGGGCGGCGGCATTAATTTCGTTTTTTGCCACTAAGACAGCGTGGCCTGTACCAAGCTTGTCGACCTGAAAGGAAATGACTGAATTGCTGTTTTCTTTAATATAATCAAGCGTTGGTATTTCGTTTGGATCTGCAACAACTGCTATGTTGTTGGTATTTAAGCCATTTTTGCACAGGTTTAGCACATGACCTACTAAGGGGATTCCACCTACTTGGTGCATCATTTTATGAATTTTTGATTTCATACGAGTACCTTTACCCGCAGCTAAAATTACACATGATACGTTTGAAAATTCAGTCATTTGCTGTTAATATCCTTGAATTATGTGTTATATTTTTAATATAGTGATTAAACGTTTATCGATTTACTAATAGTCCGAATCCGTATATTTATAGTAAACAGCGTTTCTTTAACATATCTTTTCAACAAATAAAAACATGAACCCACCAACATCACATAAAACATCTAAGTTTAATTCAAAAACAAATATTAAAATTAAACCTCTAGATACAAAGTTTGATAAATATAAAACCGATAAGCAAAAAGTTCGCCATATTGGTAATTATTATTATTTATCTTGGGGTTTGGTTGCTGCTTTATCGGTAATTGGGTTATCTGTATTAGTTGCAAATGAAGGTGGCGTTAAAAAGGCTATTCAGACTGCAAATTTTAACAAATTAAATAGGCAAATTTCTGAAAATGAATTTGCTGGCCCAACGGATAATTTACCAACTGCATCTATACCTAAGACCACGATATCAAATGAGGCAGCGAAGCCACTGGACTTTAAGCCTTATGTAAACCGTGAGGCTAAAAACAGCAGTGCGGTGATTGGCACAACCTATTTTTCGGCTTATTTGGGGCAGAGCAATAGCAAATCTAACCTATTGGATTTATGGTATTCTACCCGCGGCAAAAACCCTGAACTGTTTAATAGGCAAGATGCTTTTTACTATTTTGATTCTAAAAATAGCAATTATAAACTGGTTGTTGGTAAATTTACAGACTTGGGGCAGACCTTAAAGTTTTGTGCAGAGCTTAAATTTTATGATATTTCCTGTAAATATGATTCAAAATATACCAATTTAAAGACCACTATGATTGATTAGTCTGCTTTAATCTTGGGACATTTTTAAATGGTCTGCTAATGATTGCACTTCGATGTAAATTTGTTTTACTTCTGGGAAACTGGTTTTTACATCTTTTTCTAATTGTGCAATTAATTTTTCGATATCTCCTGCGTTGATTTCATCCACAAAATCTAGGCTTAGGGCGACCAAAACATCGGTTGGTCCCATATGCATGCTGCGTAGCTCGTTTATGCCCGTTATGGATTTGTTTTGATTCACGATGTCACGAATTTTGTCCGTCACCTCTTCAGACGCCGCCTCACCTATTAACAAGCCTTTGGTTTCTATTGCAAGTACAGCAGCAGTACCTGCTAAAATTAGGCCAATTAATATTGATGCTATGCCGTCAAAAATAGGCAATTCAAACTGGTCGGCTATGAAAATGCCAATCAAGGCCACAAGTAGGCCTAACATTGCGGCGCTGTCTTCAAACAAAACAACGAATGTGGTAGGATCTTTGGATCTTTTAACGCCTTCCCAAAAACTGAGTTTTCCGCGACCCAAATTAAATTCTTTTAAAGCCACGGTCCACACCACGCCTTCGAAAACAAGAGATACACTTAGAACAATATAATTTATATAGGCATTATGAATTTGTTCGGGATGTAATACTTTTTCTATGCCTTCGTAAAGAGAAACGGTTGCACCTAGTCCAAAAACGGAGATGGCAACAATAAAGCTCCAAAAATATAGTTCCATACCATAGCCAAATGGATGTTTTTCATCGGCCGATTTTGTAGATTTTTTTATGCCGTATAATAATAGCATTTGATTGCCAGTATCGACCAAAGAATGGATGGCTTCGGATAGCATTGCAGAACTGCGAGTGAAATATGCGGCTGTAAACTTTAAAATTGAAATTAGCATGTTGCCAATAAGTGCTGCATAAATTACTTTTTTTGAGCCATGAGCTGACATATATTATCCTTAACCAAGAAATCATTACTTATAATTCTATTTATTAGCCGATTCTGTGTGAAAGATCTAAAGATATAACGATGTAGCCTACAAATAGGTAATAAAGGTTTTCTACTGTTGTGCTGTAGCTTATACTGTACATCGAATCATAAATTTACGATTGGTATATATAGTGTCAGATTTTGAAACCCCATCAGACGATAACATCCCGCAACTGCCGAGCGATATTCAGCTAGTAAACATTGAAGATGAGATGAAAAAATCTTATCTTGATTATGCGATGAGTGTTATTGTTAGCCGTGCATTGCCCGACGTTCGTGATGGTTTAAAGCCTGTTCATAGACGCATTCTATTTTCGATGCATGAAAATAATTATGATTGGAATAAGGCCTACAGAAAATCGGCTCGTGTTGTTGGTGATGTCATTGGTAAGTATCATCCGCATGGTGACCAATCTATTTATGATGCATTGGTGCGTATGGCGCAGCATTTTTCTCTACGCTTACCATTGCTGGATGGTCAAGGTAACTTTGGCTCAGTAGACGGTGATAAAGCGGCTGCGATGCGTTATACCGAAGTGCGTATGGAAAAAGTTGCGCATGCTTTAATGTCTGACCTTGATAAAGATACAGTTGATTTTAAAGAAAACTATGACAATAGTGAGCAAGAGCCTGAAGTTTTGCCATCTCGTTTTCCTAACCTTTTGGTAAATGGTGCGGGTGGTATTGCTGTTGGTATGGCGACGAATATTCCGCCGCATAACTTGGGCGAGATAATTGACGCTACGGTTGCTATATCTTTTAACCCCAAAATTAGCATTGAAGAATTGGGAGAAATTATAAAAGGCCCTGATTTTCCGACTGGTGGGTATATATTAGGGACTTCTGGTATTAAATCCGCTTACGAAACTGGGCGTGGCTCGGTGATTATGCGGGCTAAATTAACCATTGAAGAAATTCGTAAAGACCGCGAAGCCATCGTTATTACTGAAATACCTTACCAAGTAAACAAAACAACTTTGATTGAAAAAATTGCAGAGCTTGTACGCGATAAACGGGTTGAAGGTATTTCGGATATTCGCGATGAAAGTGACCGCGATGGCATGCGTATTGTTATTGAAATTAAACGCGATGGTGTGCCTGATGTGATTGTTAACCAATTATATCGCTACAGCCAATTACAAACTAGCTTTGGCTGTAATATGGTCGCGCTTAACCATGGGCGCCCTGGCCTATTGAACTTGGCGGATTTTTTAACTGCATTTGTTGATTTTCGTGAAGAAGTTGTTACGCGCCGTACCAAATATTTGTTAAATAAAGCCCGTGACCGTGCGCATGTCTTGGTTGGTTTAGCCATTGCTGTTGCTAATATTGATGAAGTGATTAAGCTTATTCGGAGTGCACCAAACCCGCAATCGGCACGTGAAAGCTTGATGAGCCGTCGTTGGCCCGTTGGTGATGTTGAGCCGCTTATATTATTAATTGCTGACCCGCGCCATATGATTAGTGATGACGGGACTTATACCCTATCTGAAGCCCAGGCACGTGCTATATTGGAGCTTCGTTTACAACGTTTAACTGCTTTGGGCATGAACGAAATTGGCGATGAGCTTAATAAATTAGGCGAAGAGATTAAAGAATATCTTGATATCCTAGGATCGCGTGATCGCGTAATGAATATTATTCGTGAAGAATTAGTTACTATTAAAGATGAATTTGCTACCCCTAGACAAACCGAAATATTGGGTGCGTTGGGTGATTTTGACGATGAAGACCTTATTCCTAAAGAAGACATGGTTGTTACAGTATCGCATAAAGGCTATATTAAACGGGTTGCTCTAAACACTTATCGTGCGCAACGCCGAGGTGGCAAGGGTCGCTCTGGCATGAATACGCGGGATGAAGATTTCGTCACTAGTATTTTTGTGCTGAATACGCATACACCTGTATTATTCTTCTCATCTAAAGGTATGGTTTATAAATTAAAAGTATGGCGCTTACCGATTGGTAGCCCAACTTCGATTGGTAAAGCTTTAATTAACCTGTTGCCGCTTGACCAAGGTGAAATTATTACCACCATTATGCCGTTACCAAATGCCGATGAAGACCATAGCGAATTGAACATTATGTTTGCTACTAAATTCGGTAACGTTAGGCGGAATGAACTTGCTGACTTTATTCAAGTTAATAAAGGCGGTAAAATTGCCATGAAATTAACAGAGGGCGACGAAATTGTATCGGTGCAAATTTGTACAGATGAGCATGACGTTTTATTAGCCACAACTGCTGGCCGCTCTATTAGATTTGCTGTAAATGATGTTCGGGTATTTGTTGGTAGATCCTCGTCTGGCGTGCGCGGTATTCGTTTAGATAATGATGTTGAAGTGATTTCGATGGCGATTTTAAACCATATTGACATTACATCGCCTGAAGCCAAGGCTTATGTGAAGCATTCTAACGCATTGCGCCGCTTGGGTGATGATGAAGCAGAAGTTGAAGTTCAAGATGATGCGGATGTAAACGAAGATGCGATTGAACTTGATGCTGAACGCATTGATTATTTACAAATAAGTGAAGAATATATTCTGACTATTTCTAAAAATGGTTTTGGTAAACGTACTAGTGCTTATGAATATCGAGTAACTGGGCGTGGCGGCAAAGGTATTGTTGCTATGGGTATTTCTGAACGCAATGGTAATTTAATTGCATCCTTCCCTGTTGGAGAAAGTGATCAAATCATGTTAGTTACCAATGGTGGTCAACTGATTAGATGTCCATTATCTGACATTCGAATTGGCGGGCGTAGTACTCAAGGTGTGACCATCTTTAAGACTGCTAAAAAAGAAGAGGTTGTATCTGTTGGCCGCATTAGTGACATTGAAAGTGATGATGACGAAGATGAAAATGCAACAAAAAACACAGTAGAGACAACTGCTGATGCTACGGTTGAAGTTCAAAAAGATGATTCATCTGAGGCATAATATGGCGTATAAAGTTGAACAGAAAATAGGCATGTTTGCTGGGAGTTTTGACCCAATAACCTTTGGGCATATCGATGTAATCAATCGATGCTTAGAGCTTGTTGATGTGCTTATTATTGCCATTGGTGCGCAGCATAATAAAGCCGAATTATTTACCCCAAAAGAGCGCATTGTTCTAATTGCTGAAACGGTCAACTCTGACCGTTTAAAGCTTGTGACCTTTGATGGATTATTAGTGGATGAAGCCAAGCGCCAGAATGCAAGTTTTTTGATCAGATCTATAAGAAATTCTGAAGATTTTGAATATGAGAAAACGCTTGCAACTATGAATGCCCAACTATCTGGCATTGAAACGATCAACCTTTTTGCCAACCCCGAATTTAGCCATATATCTTCGAGTATTGTTAGACAAATTGCAAAAATGGATGGTGACATATCCAAATTTGTACCAAAAAACATTGTTGCAACGATTAAAAATAAATTAAGTAATTAGTGACCTAAAGGAATTATATGCAAAGATTTTTTAAAACATTTTCTACAATATTTGTAATGATGTTATTGAGTGCAAATACTGTATTTGCTGCCAATCAATACCCCGAGCCAGCTAAAGAGAATATGCTTTATATTGATGTAAAATCGGGCACGGTTAAAATTATCATGCTACCTGTTGTTGCGCCACTGCATGTTGCACAAATTAAAAAATATGTTACTGAAGGCTTATATGATGGTTTAACTTTTCATCGAGTGATACCAAATTTTATGGCACAAACGGGTGACCCTACGGGCACTGGCTTTGGAGACCCTTCATTGCCAAAAATTAAAGCTGAATTTACTTCTAAATATAGTTTTGAACGTGGGGTGGTTGGTATGGCACGGACGAATAACCCAGATAGTGCGAGCAGCCAATTTTTTATTATGTTTGACCATGTAACTGGGTTAGATAATAAATATACAATTTGGGGATATGTTGCCGAAGGTATGGAACATATTGACGCAATCAATAAAGGTGAACCACCAACAAACCCAGATACAATGCTAAAGGTTTATCTGGATAAATAAGTTTAACAAAAATGGAGAGGCAAATGGCCGATTATAACAACCCAGAAGACACAATGATTCTGGACACTTCAAAAGGTAGTGTTGCGATTGAAATGAATGCGGAGGTTGCACCAAAGCATGTTGCGCAGATTAAAAAACTGGTTAAAGCTGGTTTTTATGATGGTATTGTATTTCATCGTGTAATTGATGGCTTTATGGCACAAACTGGTTGCCCTGACGGCACTGGTATGGGTGGTAGCGGTAAAAATATTGATGCTGAGTTTAATAAAGAAACTCATTCGCGTGGTGCATGTTCTATGGCACGTTCGCAAATGCCTGATAGTGCTTCTAGCCAATTTTTCATCTGCTTGGCGGATGCAACCTTTTTGGATGGCCAATATACTTATTGGGGTAAAGTTGTTGAAGGCATGGATATTGTGGATTTACTTGCTAAGGGTGAGCCACCGAGAAACCCAGATGTTATTAATAGAGCATATATGGCTTCTGACGCGGACGCGTAACTGAAAACACATTTAGACGAAAAGGCTTCATTTTTTGAAGCCTTTTTTTATGGTTATGCACCGCAAACCACCAAATACTGCTAACTTGATGATTTGAATCAAACTTTTTTGCGACATTTTGTTGCTGTGCAATTTTGTCATATTATGTTTGAAAAACAAAAATCCTAAGCTTAATTGAAATAAACAAAGCGAGGATATAATGTTAAATTCACTGAATAAAAACCTATCAAAACGTGCTCTTGCCACCAGTCTGGCATTGTTACTTAGTTCTACAGTAGCTTTTGCAGCTACTGACATTTCGAAGTTAGAAGTTTTAATGCCTACTTTACTTGCGCCACCAATGGTTATGAAACATAACCAAATTGCGCAAGGTGAAGCGAAGTTAGTAAAATTTGAAATGATTATCGAAGAAAAACTAATAGAAATTGATGAAGATGGTACCAAAGTTTGGGCAATGACTTATGAAGGCAGTGTACCTGGGCCGATGATGGTTGTGCATGAAGGTGAGGTAGTCCCCAATAATGAGACAGTGACTTAAGCTACAATTTTTGCTTGACTGGTTTTTAACCGGACGAGGAAA
>JABSRY010000289.1 GCA_013214985.1 Hyphomicrobiales bacterium | reverse complement strand
CCAACGGCAAAGCGTTTGGAGGTTTGTTCAAAGGTCAGTCCATCCTTCTTTTTGATAAAAAGGATATGGCGGCGAAAGTCAACAGAATAGGTCATTATATCAGTGTAATCATTTTAAAGGCGTTAGGCTATAGGTTACCTTAGCAAATTTAACAATAAGTTCAACGCACATCGCAGGCTAGTTTAATTTAGTTGCGGCACAAATTGCGCAAATTTGGTGTTATAAGCCTTTTTGCGCGGGTGTTGCTCGCCAGTTTCTGCCCAATATTTTAGTTCGACTAGCGCCTTGGTCAAAATATTGCCAATGGCAAAAGACATAAGCGGCGTTAAGAAAAATGCCCACCAAGCAAGGTCAGACGTAACCACAGTCGTTACAGCAGTGCGGTTAGCAGCAAGCGGTTTTATCGACCAATGGTTTTTAGCCGTTTTTATAAAAGCAGGCAAAGCAGATGTAATTTCATATGCCAGTTCCATTTTATCTGGGTTAAACATGGTTATTTTTTCAACTATTTCCTGCTGTTTATTAATGCAAACGCGGCTAGTGCCGATATTAAGCTCTCCATTAAGGTGCGAACTAGTCAGGGATGCAGCCCAAAGTCCTACATCACCAAAGCGGTTGCCAACAACGTCCCATGCTTGTTCTGCAGATAAATCCAATAATATAGTTTTAGTTTTTTTCATTATTCATCTCCTACTTTATCAGTCAAAATGACCAAATTTAATATAAGTAAGAAAAATATAAGCCAACCAATAACAACAAACAATTCCCTACAAGGGAATGAATTCAATTTGTTAATGCCAATATTTGTCTATAGCAATTATTTAGTTGACTAAGGCAATTAAATTAATTAGATATAACTTTAGCCAAGGAGTTGTGATGCCCAAATTAACAGAATTTCAAATAGAAAAAATACGAAACTTTAACCGTTTTTATACCAAGCTTATTGGCCTGTTAAACGAGGGGTTGTTAAAAAGTGAATTTAGCCTAATTGAAGCCAGAATTATCTACGAACTAGGCCAAGATGAAAGCAAAGTTGCAACAAGTCTTAGGCATGAATTGGGGTTGGATGCAGGCTATTTAAGCCGAATAGTCAATAGACTGGTTAAGCAGGCATTGATTTTTAAAACACCCGATGCAAAGGATGGCCGCCAATCTCTACTATCGTTAACCGATGCAGGCAAAAAAATTCAGCAAGAGCTAAGAGCGCGCTCACAAAACCAAATTGCACAGCTTTTTGAGAGCATAAACATTGTTCATGCAACACAAATTGTAAGTTCAATGGGTAAAATACAGAGTTTATTAGATGAAGAAACAGGTCAGCAACAAGCCTATATTTTACGTGAACCAGAAGTTGGTGATTTAAGCTACATTAGCCATCGCCAAGCAGTTTTATACAATTTAGAATATGGGTTTGATAATCGGTTCGAGGCCATTGTCTCTAAAGTCGTGGGTGAATATGTCGATAATTATAATGCCAAATTAGATAAATGTTGGATTGCCGAACATAATGACAAAATTGTTGGTTCTATTTTTTGTGTGAATGGCGGCGATGGCGTTGCAAAATTGCGGTTGCTATATGTTGAACCAGAGGCAAGAGGGCTAGGCATTGGTAAAAAATTAGTGGAACAAGTTGAAAAATTTGCGCGGTTGAAGCAATATCAAAAAATTGAATTTTGGACAGTAGATTGCCTGCCCGCCGCTTTGAATCTTTATAAAAAACTTGGTTTTAAAATGATCAAGGAAACCGAATTGGATGACTTTGGTGTAAAGTTAATGCGCCAAGATTGGGAAAAAATACTTTAACGGTTGCCAATAATTATTGATCTGACTGCTCAGGATTTATAAGCTTATCGATTTTATTATAGAAATAACGTCCAGTTACCCAAAAAACACCACCAATTAAATAGTTCATTATACTTTCACCAACAAATTGGCTGCTTAATAATGTGATGCCGATACAGAATATTAGTAGCGAAATTAAAAAGCCAACTTTGCTATATTTCTTTTTAAATAACAGTTCAATCATTAGTTTTTCACTCCAAATCTAAGGCAAGTTTACGAATTTCATCAAAGCTTTGGCGGCGGGTTTGTTTGCCATCGCGATAAACCACTTCAAGTAGGTTAGTTTTACTACCAAGGCTTTTTTCTGATATGGTAATACAGCTATCTTTACCCGATTCTACAACCGCAAAACGCCCCCGTTTTGATTGTTTATGATGGTCGGTAATGGGGTCTTTATAAATATCATACCATGTATCGCCAATCAGTGCGGCAGAAACCTTCATCGCAAATTGAAAATTATCACGGTCAACCTTTTGTACCAATTCAGCGCCCATGCCAAATGCCAAATTATCGGCACTAATATTAAGTTCAAATAAACGTTGCAATATGAGATCAATTATTTCGGCAGATACGCCATCGCCCTGAATAACTCGGATATAAGAAGGTAACAATTTAAAGCCTTTAGAGTTTATACTATGTCCAAATTTTTCCATTAGTTTTATAATGGTTTCAGTTACAATTTCAATAGGGTCTCCGCTATCGGGTCTAATAACAATAGTACCGCCATTATTGATGACTTTGTCTTTAAGCTCTTCACCCCAAATTTGCTCTAGCGCATGCCACAAATTATAACTATCGCTCACCACGGCAACTAATTTGCCTTTGCCACCAAATTGGTCGATCATATTTTCATAGGCGTCTTTTTCGTGGTTACGCCCCCAAGATGTAATGGTACTATGCTCGGCAGCAGGTATAGAATAACCCGCCATTTCAATGCCATAATAACGCCTGCCATAAATTAGGCTAGACATAGAATCGCTGCCCTGAAAGTTAACCAAATGCGCCAACCCGCCAATAGATGCGCTTTCTAACGAGCTAACACCGCGCGCACCAAAGTCGTGCAATTTAAACGGCAATCCATCTAAATTATCGGCAGTGAGTTCTAAATATTTTTTAATATTTTGATAAATATAATGGCTACGAGTGGCCACGGTGGTTGGGTACCAAATAGCCCGCAACAAAGCGGTTTCAATGTAAGACGTTAACCACCAACAATTTGGGTCGGTATTTTTCACCTGAACCAATACATTACGAAATGGAAAAAACGAACCTTCTTTAAGGGCTTCAATTTCTAGTGGCAAATAACCTTCATGCTTATCTAGAATATATTGCCAACCTTCACGGTTAAATGGCAAGCCATGCATGGTTATAATATCTTCGGCTTCGGCAATATCAGCCTGACTAATGGGGTTCATTAGATATTTTTCGATAAACATTTGCAGGCCAAAAAATAGCACACGGGGATGGTCACCACCACGGGATTCAATGTAGCTTGAAACAATTTTAGTTTCAGGCGGATATTGTTTGTAATGCGACGTCTTATAACTATCAGCAGCAAGTATAAAATTCATATATGCCCCCCCCTTCATTCACTTAAATATAGACATTAATTTATGCGGTTTTGATACTTAACTGTCAAGTAAAACAGAATATAGCCATGAATTTACACTGGTTTGTTACAAATTTGCGACATTAAACGACACATAGTTGCTGCTTTGCCTATGATTTTATAGAGACTATCAAACTCGCCTTTGGCCGGTATTTTGACTACAACTTTGGTAATATGGTTTTATGTCAGTTTATTTTTTATGCTTAAAATTATGAAAACTTCTAATTCATAACTATATTTTTAAAAACATAAGCAAATAAATGGCCATAAAATTAGGTAAAATATCAGGTTGGGTGGTTGCTGGTATATTGGGCTTGGTGTTATTGGCAAACATTGATGATGATAAAGAACTCATAATTAAACCCAATAACTTACTAAATCAAACGATTGATAAAGCTGTCTCCAAACCAACTGAAACGAAGCCTTCGCCAACCAAACCAATTATAGCTAGACAATTACCGAAACTAAAACCAAATAATAAGGTGGTCCCCAAATCTGCGACAGATTTAGTATTGATTTAAGCTACACTTTTCACTGACCAGTCATTGGGTTGATTGTTTAATTTGTTCCAATAAATCACATCTGGGGTTAAACCACAATGCGCTTTATGAGGCCGTTCTGTATTATAAAAGTTAATCCACTTGCCAATGCCTGCTCTGGCTTCTGTACTGCCACTCCAAGCGTGTAAATAAACACACTCATATTTAAGTGATCGCCATAGCCGTTCGATAAATATATTATCCAGATATCGGCCTTTGCCATCCATCGATATTTTGATGTCAGC
>JABSRY010000288.1 GCA_013214985.1 Hyphomicrobiales bacterium | reverse complement strand
CAAAGCCAAATTAAACAATTACTGCCGTGGAACTATATTGCAACCTCAAATTCCGTGTGATTGGTGAAGCGCTTACTCTGAATGTTGGTTATCAACAGGCTAATTGTATTGTGTCCAAAATAGTCAATTATAAGATTGACATTAATTGTCCAATATGGTCATATACATCCACAACAACAAACACAAAACAATTCAACACAACTTGAAAATATCAAGGTCTATGTGTGCAGAAGAGGTGCGTTTAAATGGATATTATTGAAATCAAATATCAAGCTCTAACAAAGGCAATTGATAGCTTCTTTTGGTTCAACAAAATCAAAGATCAGAACGGTCAAAACGCAAGAGCCATAACCACATATGTAATGGGTCAACTAGGTTTTGGTTTGTCAGAAGTTGGCAAGTTGATGTGGTCAGATAGCGGCTTTGTTGCTTTCCTCACCTATCTTTTGAAAGTAAAGAGCTAATGGGATGGGTTGGACAAATCACCATTCAATTGAATAAATCCGCTCAACAAGCCGCAAAATCAGAATGGCTCTTAAATTAGGAGGGTATCAAAATGACTATGAGAATTATGCTTATCTGCCAAACTACAGATTTCAATAACGGTGAAGATTATACGCCACAAGCGGAATTATTTGCATCATTAGAAAGCGCACTTACACATGCATTAATTATAGGTGATGTGGTTGAAATTTTAGACATTGAGGACATTAACGATGTTGAAGATGTGACCAGCCAAGTCGCCGAATTACACTTGAACAATCTTTACGATAATGGGCTTTGGGTGGAAGACATGCCGATAGAGATTTTCGGCTTAGATATGGCGGATGAACTTAGGTGCAATATTGAACTTGTGATTACTATCCGTTATCAAATGACGCAAAACCAAAGATTAGTTGAGTATTTTGTAAGTAATCACAATCGAACGCTTAAAGCTGAATTAGCGCATGTCGTTTCGCCAACATTTGAATTTACGGATCCATCCAACGATGTCGGTAATTTCGATCGATTTATTGAATATACTAAGGGTTTTCCGAATGATAAAAGGTTTGTCGTTGATGATATAAATACGGCTGATGATATGATGTTTATTGTAAAATTTAGTATTGAATATATTTGCAACTCAAACAAAGTATATGATAGCGTCATAGAAATAATCATGAAAGATAATT
This sequence comes from Hyphomicrobiales bacterium, assembly GCA_013214985.1. Classification (GTDB taxonomy): domain Bacteria; phylum Pseudomonadota; class Alphaproteobacteria; order Rhizobiales; family OSC116; genus OCS116. The sequence continues at coordinate 3,066 of JABSRY010000288.1, read as the reverse complement.
TGATTGATAAAGTGAGGGTTTACAAGTCTGATAATATTTGAAATTTATGACTAATATTTACCTGGGTACGTATGTTTTGTTATTACTATTTATGTGCGGCCAATATATTCATGGCTATTGCATCCAAATGTTTATCCCAAGTACCGCAACAACCGCCCCAGATATCCATATGAGGATAGCGTTTTGCTAGATCGCCGCAAAATGTTCCGAGCTCTTTCGGGTTTCCATCTTCTAAATGTCCTATTTGATAAAGTGCCAATTTGTCCATTTTCGAGGCGTTGGGGCGCACTCCTCTTATCCTTTGCATCCACTCTGCGGGTTCAATTGCAGGTTCATACTCGACAGGGTGAGAGCAGTTGATTAAATAGAATGCGGGTGACTGAAAGGTTTCTTTGTCTATTCTGATGATTGCTTCTGCAAGACTTGGACCCGAAATAAGTTTTGAATTACTATCTAGCGTCAATGATATAGCAAGAGGAACATTTAACTTTGATGCGGCTTTCGCGGCGCCGATAGCCTCGGGAATATTGTTAAACGTAATTGCCAATGCCAAATCAACATTTGCTTTTTTGAGAGTTGTTAGCTGAACAGAATGGTAGTCTTCCGCTTCATTGACGGTGATGGTTTCATTGAGTCTATAGGCATCTTTTCGAGGGCCAAGTAAGCCTTGAATCATGACTTTGGGGATATCTGAAATATATTCTTTGGCAACTTCTTTGAGAAATGCAATAGCCTGTAAGTTTGCATCGGCTAGGCTTTTAGGCGAATAGCCTAACAACTTTCCCCAATCTGGACTTGCGCGATAATCTAAACCGCCCATAAGTGCACACATTTTATATTTTGCAACCACATCCAAATAGCTGCGAAACATATCTCTCAATTTTGATAATGCAGCTGGATTATCTAGTAATGGAAACACAGCAAAATGCGGCAGGTCGAAACCATGTTTGTACATAATTTCTGTTTCTGTGCCACCCTGTGAGAGATAAAAACGGCCTTTTTCTTGTGTTGGAAAGCTGTTTAGTTCGGGCATCATTAGATCCTTTTCTATACCAACTTCTTTTGGCGCAGCTTATAGTAGCAAAATACTTATATACTCTATTTCTTAAGCAATTTTGCAGCATGTGGTGCAAAATAAGTTAAGATGCCGCTTGCACCAGCGCGTTTAAAGGCGGTTAAGCTTTCTAAAATTACTCGATCTTCATCTAACCAACCATTCTGTATGGCGGCCATAATCATCGCATATTCGCCAGACACTTGATAAGCAAATGTTGGCACGCCAAATTCGGCTTTTACACGGGTGATGATATCGAGATATGGCATGCCAGGTTTGATCATTATCATATCGGCACCTTCCTGAATATCTAACGCAACTTCTATTAGCGCTTCATCGCTATTTGCATAATCCATTTGATAGGTTTTTTTGTCGCCTTTTAGTTGGCTATCGGCGCCGACTGCTTCACGAAAAGGCCCGTAGAATGCTGATGCATATTTAGCGCTATATGCCATTATTTGAATATTTTGGTGGCCTTCTGCATCGAGCGCATTGCGAATGGCAGCGACGCGACCATCCATCATATCGGATGGTGCAATAATATCGCAGCCTGAATTTGCGTGAGATAAGGCTTGTTTGACAAGAATTTCTAAACTCTCATCATTTAATATAATGTCGCCATCCATTAGACCATCGTGGCCATGGCTGGTATATGGGTCTAACGCGACATCGCAAATAAGGCCAATATTGGGCACTTTTTGTTTGATAGCGCGCACTGCTTTGTTAATTAAACTATTTTCATTATAGGCTTCTTCGCCGTTTTGCGTGCGTAATGCATTGGGTGTATTTGGAAATAAGGCAATGGCAGGAATGCCAAGCTCATAGGCTTGTTGGGCTTGTTTAACCAATAAATCGACCGAATAGCGCAACACACCAGGCATTGCTGATATTTTTTCGGTAACATTGGAGCCTTCAATAACAAATAAAGGCCAAATAAGATCGGATATATTTAACTGATTTTCTTGAACCAATTTTCTTGACCAATCGGACTTACGGTTTCGGCGCATGCGCGTGGTAGGAAAATTGCCCGCAAAATTTGTCATATAAAACCTTATTTAATGATGTGATCCTGTATTTTGCCGCATGATAGCTTAAGACTTGTCATTTAAAAACCAATAAATTGGATAACTTGTGACAAAATAAACACATAATTTAACTAAAAGATAAAACAAGGTTAACGTAAATTATACAAAACTTAGCAAATTTATTGCGTTATTTAGGTAAAATGGAGCATAATTAAACCACTTGTATTGATATGAAACATAAGTCTGGAGACGACCGTACTTGTTAATAAATGATTAATCATTCTCTTTAGATTTGCCTTAATATATATCCCGTATTTTAACATCAACGCAATTATTTAATGATGAAATTTGGCATTTGGTCAAAATATCTTTAACAAGAGAGTGGTGCTTACGATGAACAATTTATATGCCCAACAGCCAATGATGCCGATGCATGACGAAAAAGAAATTGAGATGGAACCGACTTATCTTGAATGTCTTTCGTTGGTGGAAAGATTGCATCGACGTTTGTTAGATGTGATAAAAGATGAGTTTGAAAGACTTGGTTGGCATGAAGTAAATTCAGTGCAAGCATTATTACTACATAATATAGGTGATAATGAGCTAACTGCTGGTGAACTTAAATCTCGTGGGTATTATCTTGGATCAAATGTTTCTTACAATCTAAAGAAATTAGTTGATAAGCAATTTGTTGAGCATCAACGCTCGGTTGAAGATAAACGTTCTGTACGCATTAAATTGACCCCAAAAGGCCAAGAAGTTAGAGAAACTTTGGATGAACTATTTGCAAGACAAATTGCTCAAATTGAACAAGTGGGCGATATTAGCCTTGCTGAGATGTCGATTTTTGTAAACTCGTTACGCAAGCTAGAGAGATTTTGGGCGGATCAGATCAGATTTAGATTATAGTATATATAGCCTAACGCCTTTAAAATGATTACACTGATATAATGACCTATTCTGTTGATTTTCGCCGCCATATCCTTT
>JABSRY010000287.1 GCA_013214985.1 Hyphomicrobiales bacterium | reverse complement strand
GTAGAGTTAGAGGGTCAATATCTAACCAATAAGCAAATTTTAATGCGTGGTCAGTATAAAAAAAACGAGCGGGTAATTCTATACGGTTTTTACGTATTTACTCCGTTTGAATATATTACAAATACAGGCACGAAGACCATCATGATCGAGCGCGGCTTCATTACCGATGATCTTGAAAAAACCCCAAAATTATATCAAAAATTAGCTAGCGCCAAAACCACCATTAACGGCCATGTCAAAACTGCCGAACTGCCAGGCAGCTTTCTACCAGAAAATACACTTGAAAATGAAATCTGGTATTGGCGGGATATCGCGGCAATGGCCACCAAATTCCAACTTACAAATGCCCAAGATTTTTATATTTCATTAAGCGAAAACCCAAATCAAGCATTTCCAAAAGTATCGAAAATAGAAATCAAAAGCGCAAACAATCATTTGAGCTACCTGATCACATGGTTTGCATTGGCAGCTGGGCTTCTAATTCTATATATTTATATGCACATTTATAATGGGCGTTTATACCTCACCAAAAACAAACCAACTCAATTCGACGAGACGAATATATGACCTTATTTATTTCTACACGTGGCGATAAAGAAAAACTAAATTTTGAAGATGTAATGCTTAAAGGCCTCGCGGCAGATGGCGGTTTGTATGTACCAGAAGTGTGGCCAACTTTTACAAAAGATGAATGGCGCAGCCTGGTTGGTAAACCCTATGTCGATGTGGCAGAATTTGTAATCGCACCATTTGTTGGCGATACCATCCCGAAAGCCGAGCTTAAAGCAATGATAGTGGAAGCCTATGCAAGCTTTTCGCATAAAGCAGTCACGCCATTAACCCAGTTAGATAATAACCAATGGTTGCTAGAGCTTTACCATGGGCCCACCATCGCGTTTAAAGATGTCGCCATGCAGCTTATCGCCAAATTAATGGATAGGGCGCTAACCAATCGCGGGCAACGCTCCACCATTGTTTGCGCTACATCAGGCGATACAGGCGGCGCAGCCGTTGAAGCCTTTATGGCTTGCGAGCGTATCGATTTATTTGTATTGCATCCAGATGAGCGGGTTAGCCCAGTGCAACGCCGCCAAATGACCACATCAGCAAGTTCTAATGTTTACAACATAGCTATAAAAGGTAATTTTGACGATTGCCAAAACCAAGTTAAAGCCATGTTTAACGACAATGCATTTAGAGGCGAGGTCGCTCTGTCTGGCGTAAACAGCATTAACTGGGCGCGTATAATGGCGCAAGTGGTTTATTATGTAACTTCAAGTCTCGCCTTAGGCGGGCCCGATAAAATATGCGACTACACCGTCCCAACAGGTAATTTTGGCGACATTTTTGCAGCATATGTCGCGCATAAAATGGGCTTACCCATGGGTAAACGTATTGTCGCAACCAATGAAAACGATATTCTAAAACGCGCGCTAGCAACAGGCCACTATGATATGAATAAAGTAGTTGCGACCACTAGCCCAAGCATGGATATTCAAATATCGAGCAATTTCGAACGCCTATTATTCGAAGCGTCTGGCCGCGATAGTGACCAAATCAATCAAATGATGAATTCGCTAAAACAATCAGGCCAATTCGAAATCGATAGCAAAACTCTGTCTGTCATCAATCAACAATTTGAAGCTGGCACAGCCGATGAAAACGCGGTGGCACAAACCATGAAATCATCACTAAGCGATAGTGGCAAGCTAATCGACCCGCATACAGCGGTTGCTCTAAGCGTTGCACAACAGCATTTAGGTGATAACCCAATGGTTATTTTATCGACAGCAAACCCCGCCAAATTTCCCGATGCCGTTAAAGCCGCAACAGGTATTCACCCAGAGCTACCAAGCCATTTGTCTGACCTGTTCGACCGAGCCGAAAAATACGATATTTTAGACAATGATGCCACGCAAATTATGCAATATATCAAAACCAATAGCCGCGCCATTCGCTAAGTAAGGATCATTACCCTTGAGCCAAATAAAAACCATTAAAATTGAAGATGGCGTTCATTCAACCCGCCTCGCTAACGGTCTAACAATCGTTAGCCATCAAATGCCAATACAATCGATCGCCGTCGGCGCGTGGATAAAGGTAGGCTCAAGAAACGAAGATATTTCCGAGCATGGCATCGCGCATTTTTTAGAGCATATGGCATTTAAAGGCACAAAAAACCGTAGCGCAAAAGATATAGTCGAACAAGTCGAAAATGTCGGTGGCGATATGAATGCCTCAACAGGCATAGAAGTCACGAGCTACTATTTTAGGTTGCTAAAGGCGGATCTAAATTTAGGCATAGAAATTTTAGCCGATATTCTGCTTAACCCGGTTTTTTCAGAAGAAGAAATGGCCAAAGAAAAAGATGTCATTTTACAAGAAATTGCAGCAACAGATGATGACCCAGATGATGTTTTATTCGACCAATTAATTGAAAGTGCATACGAAAAACAAGCAATTGGCCGCTCTATATTAGGCACCAAAAAATCCGTAATGGCGCTAACGGTAGAGCAATTACGCGGCTTTTTAAACAAACATTATGTGCCAGATAATATGGTGATCGCCATGGCAGGTGGCGCCAGTCATCAACAATTTGTTAAATTAGCAACCCAATATTTTGGCGATATGCCAAGTAAACCAGTCCCAGTAGCCGATAAGTCAAGCTTCACTCCGGCAGATGTAAAAATAGAAAAATCACTAGAGCAAAGCTATCTAATATTAGGCTTCGAATCCCTGCATTTTAATCATCCAGATTTTTTCGCACAGCAAATTATGTCACAATTATTTGGTGGCGGTATGTCATCGCGCTTATTTCAAAATATCCGCGAAGAAAAAGGCCTCTGCTACAGCATCTATTCAAGCAGTTGGGGCTTTGACGATACAGGGTTGATGTTCATTTATGCGGCCACCAGTAGCGACAATATCGAAAAAGTTAAGCAGCTAATTTATAAAGAAATTGTAGCGCTCATTAAAAATATAAATGAAGAAGAGCTAGCCCGCGCTTGCAATCAAATAAAAGCATCACAGATGATGAGCTTAGAAAGCCCCGTATCGCGTAGTGAACAGATAGCCAGACAGAGCATTTTTTATAAAGACGTCATTGTAATAGATGACATTTTAGCAAAGCTCGAAAAAGTTACTGTAAAAGATATGTTACGCGTTGCAAATAATCTATTCATTGGCAACAAAAGCAATATTAAAGACATAAAAACTAACGATATAAAACGCCATATCAGCATTCAGATGGGGCACTAAATGTTTGCCGCAAATAAATATTTAAAATTAGCCAAACAAGTTATTAAAGGCAAACATATCTATTTGCGAATTGCCGAAAAATCAGATTATCAGCAATGGCTCGAAATCAGGTCAAATAACCAAGATTTCCTCAAACCGTACGAGCCTATTTGGCACAAAGAAGCTTTGCTTAAAAAAACATTTTACGCGCGGGTAAGAAACGACAAATATGCCGCAAGTGCAGATGTTAAATATGCATTCCTAATTTTTAGAATATCCGATAACCGCTTATTGGGCGGCATAAATATGAACAATGTGCAACGCGGCGTTTTTCAGGCATGTGCCATTGGTTATTGGCTCGGGCAAACCGAAAATTCAAAAGGCTATATGACCGAGGCTGTCGGCCTAATCACCGAAAATAGCTTTGCCAAATGGCAGTTAAACAGGGTACAAGCCGCAACATTAATCAACAATCATGCCTCTATAAAAGTGTTAGAAAAAAATGGCTTCGAACGTGAAGGCACCGCGCGAAAATATTTGAAAATTAATAACCAATGGCAGGATCATCTGCTATTTGCCAAGATTCGCCCAGATTTACCTAAAACTATTCAGAGAAGTAATTTATTACAAAAATAAAGATGTTTAATAACAAGTATCTGATGGTTTTTCATTTGAACATTTCCAATTGAATAAAATATTTGTTAAAGTCAATAAATCGAGTAAACCTCAAAAATTTAAATAAATTATATGGTTTATAAGCAAGAATAATCAATTCCCCATATTCTTGATTTAAGTATAAAATGCACAATTAGGAAATTTGATGATTCTAGAATTAATATCAAAATCTTCGATCATAATTGGAAAATCTATTAAACAATTTTCAATTTTCCTTTGCATTTTCTCTACAATATTTGCGGTATATCCAGCCCTTGCCACCGAAAATATTCTAATTTATCCAGATGCCCGTTATGTCGATATTTCCGATAGAATTCAATTACATA
>JABSRY010000286.1 GCA_013214985.1 Hyphomicrobiales bacterium | reverse complement strand
TTATCTGTCAGTAATTTTATGCGTCGCGTTAAAGGTTGTACTTCACGTAAATTGCAGCAGGAATTTCCTGAACTGAAGAAAAGATACTGGGGGCAGAGATTTTGGGCAAGAGGTTATTTCTGTACAACATCAGGCATGATTACCGATCAAACTATCATGGATTACATTGAAAATCACGTGCCTACTGAACCTACCGACATTAGTCGGTAGAGTATTCAGTCCCCTGGACTTAGGCAACAAGTCGGTTTTTAAAATTTGTGCACTTTAGCCTTGCAAAAGAGGGGAGGAACATCCCCTCATTTAAACAAAAAAGACGACTTGAAAGTAATTCAAGTCGCCATTATTAAGATGTAATTTGTATTGTAGGTTTGTTACAGCTATGCAACATTTTCTAATGTATCTTTGACCATGTTAGGATGTTCTGCAATTAGCAGCAAATATGCTTTAGCCGCGCCATCAGGATTCCTGGTCTTTGCTTCCCATTTTTGTAAAGTAGAAAGCGAAATAGCAAAGGTTTGTGAAAATTTAGCCTGTGACAAACCAAGTTTGTCTCTAATTTTTTTAACATCAATTTGCTTATTAATGATTGTATGAACAATACTTTTTGATGTATCGCCATTTACATACTCAATTGCTTCATTAATTCCTTGTAATATTGAATCTCCAATTTCAGCCATTTTTCAAACCTTTCTTTAAAATTTGGATAGCTTTAAAAAAGTTATTTTTTTCAGCATCCGAAATATTACCTTTTTGATTTTTCCCATAAATTGAAAACAAAAAGACAGGATTTAATTGATTATAATAATAGTATATCACTCTGTAAGAGCCGCTTTTACCTTGCCCTGACCGTGCAAACCTCAATTTTCTAACACCACCTGTTTTAGAAATAACTTCACCGCTCATAGGGTCTCTAGCAAGTAATTCAATTAATTCTCTTTTTTCATCAGCAGTGAGTAATTTATTAGATAATCTAGTAAACTCAGACATTTCAACAACGGTTATCATATTATTTTCACCAATTTATTTCCATATGTACCATACCCCATTGGGGCATATTGTGCAAATTAAATATCTTAATATACAAAATTTCATAGAAAATCTTGCCAATACTGTACCGATATTCGGTACAGTATTGAACTAAAATTCTAAAACAAATCTAGCTGAAATGACTTAGTAACTGGCTTAATCGGCCTTGGCTGTTTTATTGGTTGTTCATCCGTTAAACTCAAGGCCATGTTTGCGGTTTCTAAATCTTTGGCTGGTTGATAATGCTCTGTAAGCTTCGAGCGCCAACCGCACATTTTATATATTAATGTATGCCAATATTCCCTATATTCCATTGTTAGAGTATTGCCGACAATGACCTCTGCGGGCACGCCCCACAAGGATAATTGAATGAAGCACATAAGAGCCACAGTACGATCAATGTCAACTGCTTGCACAAATAGCTTTTGAGCTGGGTTGTGGTCGTTATTAATTAGTAATTCAACATAGGCTAATATCATGCTCCCTGCCCCACATGCGGGGTCAGATAAAGTGATAAATGGTTTATCAATAGTTTTCAAACTATCGCCATGCACTAATTTTGCCATTAATTCCGATATATGATGCGGTGTAAAGAATTGGCCGTTATGTTTATTGCCAAGTTCTAAAGACATGTACAAATCGCCCAATACGTCAAATGGCTTTAATTCTAAGGCCATTGTAACAATGGCAAATAATTCCGTTACGCCTTTAAAATCTTCTGTTGAATATTTTTTGCCAATACTCAAATATTCGTCTTCGAGTTGTTGATTTTTAAACATGGCATTATTTAATGATATGGCTGACATTGTGATAAAGTCACTAAAAACTTCGTAACGCCCCCTATGCCTTGCCAGTTGATTAAATATTTTTATAAAATCTGCTTTATATTCAGCATATGATATAAACCTTCTACCCGTTGAAAAATCAGAATTGTTTGATTGGGTATCACTCATAATGCACCGCCAAACATATCCATTTGTTTTGCTGCGTCTTTGATTTTGACCTGTGCTATTTGTTCCAGTTTCAAGCGGGTTTTTGATTTTTCCCATTTTGGTTTTGCGGCCTCATGGTCTAAATATGCAAGAATATAGTTTTTAACACCGCCATGATGTTTAACCGATTCAATAGATGGGTGCAGAGATTTAAAACCTGTTTCAGTAATGGGTAGTATGGCTTTTTCGGGTGTTATTGAGCTAACTGTAATGCCCGTTATGCCAACGTCGCCATAAATGACATGTTGATCAATTTCAATTGTAATGCCTTGCCATTCAGCAACACATTTAACAAGTTGCTCGTTTGATAATGGTAGCCCTTGATTGTATTTTCTATCGCAACAACTGCCGCAATAACCATCCTCAGCATCAAATAGACCTCCGCAATGTTCACATTTTAAACAATCTTGCTCATCTTCATTTGTTTCAATTTTGAAATCTGGATTAAAAGAATGTAAAGTCATTATGCACCCCCAACTTGTGAAGATGATTTATTGACAACTTTACTCGCCAAATAATTAAATTGGCTTTCTGTGTAATTGCTAGGACTCATATATTCCCACAATATATTAGTAACATCTTGTTCAGATTTGGCGGTTTCAAGTGTTGCTAAAAACTTTGGATATTTACAGATTTTATTATAAAAATCTTCTGGTTTATCTTCATTTGTTTCAATTTTATAATTTGCATTACAAACACCTAAAGTCATATTTTCACCTATCAATTTTGTTTATTAATTAGAGCAACTTTCAAAAGCCGCGCGTATTTGAAAGCTTGCCTATCGAAGTGATCGGGAGTTGAATTTTGCAAGGTCAAATTTAAAAAAAGGGTGCGCGCCAGTGGACTTTAGGACAGGCATAAATCGGAGATTTATTCCCCTGGACTTAGGCAACAAGTCGGTTTTTTAAATTTGTGTATTTAGCCTTGCAAAAGAAGAGGGGGACGCCTCTTAAATCTATTAAACAATGTAATGGTTTTGAACCCGCTTTTTAATGCCGGTACAATAATATTGCCTTATTTCTTGGCTAAGTGATCGTCACCTTTAGGGCCGAGACAATTTTAATTGGCTTGGTGAGCGCAGCGAGTAGTCCACGGTTTTAGACTGGCCGTAAAACGGATAGGCTAAAATTGCTCAGATGGTTTTGGGGCATTGTTATAAATAATCAGAATTAGATATGAATTTATTAATCTAATGTTGAGATAGTATAGATATTTTCAATGATGAGCATATTATGATCGATTTTCTTTATAAATTTATAAAATATTACATAATGTCAATGGGTATTGTATTCGCTACATATAGTACAATACTCTCTGTCTATGCTGATATTGAACCAAGGCATACAGGCACATATATTTTTGACATGTTATATAATCTAACATGGATGGAGTTTTTACCCTTTGCACTGTGGTCGTTATTAGTCACCGTAATAATACTTCTTCATGACCACTTTGTTCACCCTCTACGGAGGTGATTTTCAGTTTCATTTAGTAAATGAAATTATAGGTTTATATCGAATTATTTTTAAGTAATTCATCCAATTCATTCTGATCAAACGGTAAGCCATGATCATTTTCCAATTTTTTCATTTTTTGATAAATAGCTTTGCACTTATTCATGTTTCTAATTGTTTTATATTGAAGAAACATGGCAATTATACCACCCAACATACAAAATGCAGTTTGATATATTTCAAACGATTCCCAAGCTAATAAAGGAAACATTTGATTATTCAAATAAAGCTCAATCATTTGATATGAATAATATGTGAAGACTCCGAAAGCCACTAATAATATAGCATATTCTGTTTTAAAATCTTGTTTTAATAGCACTATATATTTGCCAATTCTAATTTAACGGTTACCGAGATTAAGTAACGATTAAATAATACACTCTAAAGGGATGTAAAGCAAAGCTATTGCAGAGGTTTGACAGCCCATGCACGGCCAGCCGAAACAAAGGAACTATACTACGCAGCACTGGACAAAATCCCCAGAGTTGGGTATCCCTGCATAAAAGGACACTTTGTAACGTGGCCATCTACCTTTAGGTTATGCATATCAACGGTTACAGCGATTTCAGTTCGCCCGTTTTGAATTTTATGCCATCATTTGGCTAAAGTCTTTTGTAAGCGATAATCCGATTGAATCTGATAATTTTCCTTCGGAGAAGTCATATTCACCATGTAAGTTTATATGCTGCCATGTGACCACAGAACCGTTTTTAATTGCGTCCATTAT
>JABSRY010000285.1 GCA_013214985.1 Hyphomicrobiales bacterium | reverse complement strand
TTGGAGGTTTGTTCAAAGGTCAGTCCATCCTTCTTTTTGATAAAAAGGATATGGCGGCGAAAGTCAACAGAATAGGTTATCATATCAGTATAATCAGTTTAAGGGCGTTTGGCTATATTTGAACTGATCATAGACATCGCATCCGATAAACAATCAAAAAGTGAAATTTTAGGTTTTGGTGGGTGTGAGTTTGTGCCATGGCAAATTGGCGCGGTTATGTAATAAATACAAAATAGCAGGAGACTAATATGCAACGATACGCCTCAATAATTGGCATAAATGAAGAAGATGTTTTGGAGCATAAACTGTCCGTCGTCCTTAATTTTTATTTTTTAAAAAGCGTTTAAATTCGATTTCAATATTGGAAATATTATAGGTATAACGGGTATATCTTAAAAGTTGTCAGACAAGTTACTTTACAAGTTGTCAGACATCTGGTAACAATTAATTACTAATATGATTTAGATTGAGGGTCGATGCATAAAACTAAGATAAATAATGAGTTGATAGATACAGATAGCTACAAAGATGTCGCAAAACTTTTGTCGCCACTTCGTGCAAAAAGCCGCACACAAGAAGTGTTGGAAGCGCTCGTGGGGATGATTGCCGAAGCGGGTTTGGAAATCGGTGATCAACTTCCTGGCGAAACAGTATTAAGTGAACAGTTAGGAGTTGGTCGCTCAACTATTCGCGAAGCGTTGAATCGATGGGAAGGGTTAGGTCTTGTTAAGCGGCGGCGCGGTTCGGGGACGTATTTGACGGCTAATATTCGTCCCGCACGCGGATTAGTTTCAACCGAGACAACGTTGGAGTCGGAAGGTTTATTAAGAATCGTTGATGTCCGTCGCACTCTTGAAGTTGAAGTTGTGCGTAGAGCTGCAATAAATGCAACTGAAGCACAAAAGCAACGAATACTATCTGGTTTTGAGAAATTGAAGACTGTTGTGGCTTCGGGAATGATGTGGCGTAATGTCGATCAAGCCTTCCATACTGAGATTTATGAGGCAAGTGGAAATGCGATTTTTGGACGAATAATACTAGATTTAGATGACGCATATCATGCGGCAAAATTTAGAGACTCACCTTTTGATAACCCAGAATTTGGTGTTCGTTCAGTCTTGGCTCATGGAGATTTATGCAATGCAATTGTTGCAGGAGATGCAGAAGCTGCGGTTCGAGCAATTTCCATAATATTAGATCATGTTGTCGACGAAATTCGCGAAATGTCGGAAACGGATAAATGAAGTAGTAAAATGAAGTAAAGCCTAACAAACCCGAGGGAGGGTAAAATGAAATCAATAAATAAAATCATCGCTGCATTTGCGGCCGTGGTTTCAACAATATCAACAGGGACAGCTTTTGCAGAGACCACTGCATACGGCACCCACGATTCTACCTCTGGTAGTTACGTAGATTACATGAAAACAGTCTACGCACGCGCTGGTAAACCAGAGGTAATGTCACTACCTTTAACCTCTTTTGACAAAGATTTTGAGCTACATGGATTGGCTGCAAAAAATTGGAGCCAATCAACAGACGGACTGACTTGGACGTTTAATCTAAGAAAAGACCTAGTTTGGAGCGACGGCGAACCACTGAAAGCAAGCGATTATGTTTTCGCCATGAAACGAGCCGCAACTTCTGGTTATGATTTTGGTTGGTACTGGGATTTTGCTGGTGGTGTTAAGAATTGGAAAGAAATTGTCGACGGAACAATGAAAATTGAAGAACTCGGAATTCGCGCTACGAATGCAAATACCATAGAAGTAGACACTAAAACAGTTAAGCCTTACCTGCCAAGCGTTGTGTCGCTTTGGTATCCTGTGCCAGAACATCAATGGAATAAATTTGGCGATGAATACGCCGCAAATGTTGATACGATGGTCACTTCAGGGCCGTTCATACTTGAGAGTTGGGAAAAATCTAATAACAGTATGGTTCTTGCAAAAAGCCCTACTTACACCGGCCCTTGGCCCGCAATGGTAGACAAGCTTGTTCTTGACCCAACACTTGGTGCTCCAGAAGTTGGCTTTCCTGCATATCTAGCTGGCGATGTCGATCTTACGGCACTAAATGCTGGCCAAATTCCTTATGCAGAAGCTAAATTTGCTGACCAGATTCGTAAAAACCCGATTTTTGCAGTTTCATATATTTCTTATGATATGAGCGTAGCACCTTTTGACAATGTAGATGTTCGTAAAGCATTGTGGTATGCAATTGATCGCGATGAAATGACAAGTACAGTGTTGAAAAACCTTGCATTGCCAGGACGTTCATTGTTAGCACCAGGTTTCCCTGGCTATAATGAGAAGATCGCAGATCTAGCTGTTTTTGATCCTGAAAAAGCTCGTGAATATTTAGCTGCTGCTGGCTATCCAGATGGTAAAGATTTCCCAGAAATCGAGATTTGGTATCGTGATCAAGGTGGTTACAATGGTGCTATTACTGCGCCCATGCTGCAATATTTACAAGCCGAATTTAAAGAGCATCTAAATATTGATATGGGCATCAAAGTCATGTCTACAAGTGATTGGTATGATGCTCTTAAAAACAATAAAAACAACTTGTTTTTATCGCCTTATGAATATGATTACCTAGATCCTAGTAATTTCTTCGGTATCTTTTATGATGGAGGTCGCCACAGCCATAAGCTAGAATCTTATGATGTTTTGGTTGCCGAAGCTGATGCCAGCTCAGATTGGGATAAGCGCCTGGAGTTATATGAACAAGCTGAAATGGAATTGATCAATAATGCATCTATTGTGCCTTTGATGCATCCAATTACAACATCGCTTGTTAAAGACACTCTTAAAGGTGAAGGAACAACTAATAATAAGCTTGGCTTTGCCCCGTTGGCTCCTGCTCTATATTTCTACACTCATATTGAGAAATAGAGCATCCTAAACTTGTGTCGTCGCCTGCCAAATTGTATCGGACGACGACATTTTAATATTAAACATTAATTGTAAAGTTGGCGATATGAAAATTGTTGATATAAAAAATTTGCACGTCAGTTTTCAGCATCATGACGGGATTGTTAAGGCCGTTCGTGGCGTATCGCTTGAACTTTTTGCTGGTGAAAGTTTAGGTATTGTTGGTGAATCTGGATCGGGGAAATCCGTTACTTTTCTGGCATTTATGCAACTGTTGAAGAAGCCTTTTGCTACTATAAAAGCTGACAAACTAATACTTCAAAATACTGATTTACTTTCCGTTGACAAACGCACCCTTTCAAATATCCGAGGCAATGTTGTTTCCATGATTTTTCAGGATCCCATGGCGTCATTTGATCCTCTTTTTACCATTGGACATCAAATAGTAGAAACTATTCAAATACACAATCCTATAAGAAAAAAAGCAGCGCTCGCGAAAGCTCACGATTTATTAGTACGAGTAGAAATCACCAATCCAGACCAAGTTTTAAAACAATATCCTCATCAATTGTCTGGCGGTATGTTGCAGCGTGCAATGATTGCGATGGCACTTTCTTGTGAACCACAAATCTTAATTGCCGATGAACCGACAACCGCACTTGATGTTACTGTTCAAGCACAAATACTGCAGTTAATTACAGATATTCAAACTGAAACTGGCATGAGTATGATCATTATCACGCATGATCTTGGCGTAATTGCAGAAACCGTGGATAGAGTTGTTGTCATGTATGGCGGGCGTATAATGGAAATTGCAGACACCGTCACAATGTTTGAGTCACCGTTACATCCATATACAAAAGCGTTGATAGAAAGCATCCCAGGTCGCGTTGCAGGAAAACAAAAATTGCCGGAAATTAAAGGCGCATCCCCCAACGCACTTGCGCCACCTTCAGGATGTCCTTTTCATCCACGATGTAGTCAAGCTGATGCGAAATGTGTCTCTGACATGCCGGAATTACAAACATTTGAAAATAAGAGGGCCGTAGCATGTTGGCAAGTAAAATGATAACTCCAGCGCTTGAGCTGCGTCAATTACATAAGATATTTCCACTTAAAGGTGGAATGAGATCCATATTTGGTGCCAATTTAGAATCTCACATTGCAGTAAATAATGTGAGTTTATGTTTAAAACCGAAAACTGTTTTAGGTCTAGTTGGTGAATCTGGCTCGGGTAAGTCGACATGTGGTTTAATGGCGATGAGATTACTAGAAGCAACACAAGGACAAATATTTGTTAATGGTCAGGATGTTACAAATTTTGACCATGCTCAGTTAAAGCCAATACGGAGGCAAATGCAGATTATATTTCAGAACAGCTATTAGG
>JABSRY010000284.1 GCA_013214985.1 Hyphomicrobiales bacterium | reverse complement strand
TTTAGAGCCGCGCCCGCGCACCGAATAAACGCCCCAGCCGATGCCACTTAGCGCCATGACTATAAAACCAATTAATGAGGGTGCGCTAATGTTGGGCAATATTAAATAAACAAAGCCCCAAAATGCGATGCCCATGCCGAGCCATTCGGTATAGTGCAATTTGTTGCCCTTTATAACCGACATTAAAACCATGGTGATTTGTACGGCGCCAAATAAAATTAGCGCACCTGTGCCCGTGTCTAAACTGACATAAGCGTATGAAAAACAGATGGCATATAAAAATAGCATAAAAGCCGATAGCCAATTGCCCCCCATATTGGTTTTTTTGCTAATTTTTGAACTTATGTTGGCTGATTTTTTATTAAAAACCCAAATAAGCATTATTAAAATAGTGCTGCCCGCCAATAACCGAATGATGGTGAAGCTAAACGGGTCTATGGCATTGCTACCAGTTAGTGCAAGGCGGCATAATATAGAATTTGCGGCAAAGGCAATGAGTGCAAATATTGTTGTTATGAGTGTTTTAGTTGTCATATTGGGCTGGTATATTGGGGGTGAAGGGTTTGAATATGGGGTAGACTGCCAGTGTTTTGACCATAGATCAAATTAATTATTTTTATGTATTGGGTTCGTAAAATTGTTGAATTTAGTTTATAATATGAGATAGTCAGTGAAATTTTTGTGACGAAAAGAGGCGATATGCACAATATTATATCAAACAAAATTGAGATTGATCGCTATTTACTAAATGATGAAATTCATGCGCGGCCATTTTTTATATTGAAGTCGCCCTTTCGTTGCTGCCATTTTGTTTATTTAAATGATGAATATTCGATTGATGCAGATTTGGTGCATATTAAAAAATTATGCACGCATTTTAATGTCGAAGTCGCAAACCATAAAACCCGCCAAATTGACATTGATTTGGGTGAAATTACATTTAGGTGGGAGCGGCATAGTGAGTTCTCGACCTATACGTTTATTACAAAATCAGAAAATAGCATAGATTTTTCACGCTCTGCATCTCAATATTTAGAAGCGGAGTGGATGAAGAATATCCCTGGTGAATTACTACATGCCATGCATATTCAAACGGTAAAAGCCCCCACTATAAAGGCTTTTCCTGATATATCGGACAAATATTTAAATGGCAACCCCGTTATTGGCGGTCTTGTTGCCGATGGTCAGGGCACTTTGTTGACCGACCTTCGATATTGTGAGGATGGTTTTATAAGGTATATTTTAATCGACCATGGGCATTCGCCTGACCGTATGGGGCGAACATTGCAATATGTTTTAGAGCTTGAAACCTATCGTATGATGGCGATGATTTCACACCCGATTGCGATTGAAACCAGTAGCGCATTGGGCAAATTAAAAGAAGAGCTTAACGACATATCAAATAAGATGGCAGATATTAATAAAACTCAAAAACAAGAGGTCGATTCGGATCGGTTGTTAATGGCGCGGTTAATGAGCTTATCTGCCGAAGTTGAGCAAATATCGATGAATGTTTCATATCGGTTTTCGGCCACGAAGGCCTATTATAATATTGTTAAAAGGCGAATTGCAATTTTGCGTGAAGAGCGGTTGCCCAAAACCCAACGTATTACCTCGTTTTTTGCAAGACGGTTAGGCCCTGCTATGCACACATGCGACACTGTTTCAGAGCGTTTAAAAGCCTTATCTGCTCGGGTTACGCGCAATGCAAGCATGCTAAGAACACGGGTGGATTTGGTCATTGAAGAGCAAAACCAAGCCTTGCTAAAATCGATGGATAAACGCGCCGACATTCAGCTGCGCTTACAAGAAACGGTTGAAGGGCTTTCGGTTGTGGCGATTAGCTATTATTCAATTGGCATATTGCATTTTTTACTTAAAGCAACGGCAAAGCTTTATCCGATTGTTGAACCGACATTATTCACAGGGCTAGCTTCGCCATTTTTGGTGTTTTTAGTAATTATGATGGTGCGTAGAGTTAAGAAAAAACTTAAAAAAATGCACTAGATTTATATGGGTTTAATTGAGGTTTTGTAGTGGGGCGGTTTTTCGGATCACGACTATAAATGTAAAAATACTTAATACCGCGGCACCCAACATGGTGGCGACCATTGGCGTTGTGCTGCCATCGTAAAAATAACCTACAATAAGGGTTGCGATTGCACCAGACGCCACTTGAGTAAAACCCGCTAAACCAGAGGCACTGCCTGCAATATCTGGCCGAACACTTAACGCCTCTGCCATGCTGCTGGGGATTATAATGCCGTTAGAACAGGCAACAAAAGTCATGGGTATAAATAAGTAAAATGGATGCGTAAACTCTATATGATTGACATATAATAATACAATAATACCAACCGACAGGACTATGTTGCCATACATAATCATTTTAACATTACCTAATCGTTGAGCAAATTTGCCCGATAAAAAGTTACCGAGCATATAACCCAAAGATACGAGTATAAAATAATAACCATATTCGGATGGCAATAAGCCCAATTGTTCGGTCGCAATGCGCGAGGCATCGGCAATGAAAGCGAAAAAAACCGCCGAACTAAACGATAGGCTTGCAATATAACCCATATATTGTTTTTGGCGAATAAGTATGCCGTATTTTTTAAACATGGCTACAAAATCAATATCGCGTATTGGGTTTTTATTGGTCTCGTGTAATTTGATAAAACTGTAACCAAATATAATTAGCCCAATAAGGCTAACAAAATAAAAACTACCACGCCAATCGGCATATTGGTCGATATAACCCCCAATGATGGGGGCGGACATCGGCGCTAAAACCATAATCATGGTCATATAACCAATGATGCTGGCTGCTTTGTTTTTATCGTAAAGATCGCGCACGATGGCGCGGGTGATGACAACACCGACACAACCGCCTGCGGCTTGGAATATGCGACCAGTGATTAATTGTTCGATGTTAAATGCAAACGCGCAAGCCAAGCTTGAGACGGCATAAACCGCAACACCGATAAGCAATACAGGGCGCCTACCATATTTGTCGGATAAAGGGCCTAAAATTAACTGTGCGAATGCCAGCGCAACCAAATATAGCGTCAGAGTTAGTTGTGATGTGGTATAATTGGTGTTTAAGCTCGCGGTTAAGCTTGGCATAGAGGGGATGAATATATTTAACGCAACAGGGCTAAGGGCCGACAGCATTATTAACAACGCAATATGCGGTTTGGGTATATGGTCTTTTTGATGATTCATAATTGCATTAGATAGATTTTTTTAATAAATAAAAGTCAAATTATTTGATGAAGTTATCAATTTAATTGGTTGTTTGGGGGAGGCGTGATTAAAATTTCTGAGTTTTAGTAGCCCAGTATCATGAGTCTCAATGGTCTAACGCCACATGAGCCAACTTGTTGGCGAACTTGGCGACTGAGCCCGTCCGTTAGGACGTAGCAAGCGATACGGAGTATCGCGCACGCAGTGGCCAACAGAGAGGCGAAGCCGAACGTAAAAATGCGAGTACCCGAGTATATGTGAGCTGCTAACTTTCTTAAACAGCGTTTGCAGCCAATACCAATTTCAGTTATTAAAACACGGCAATTTTAGTGTCCTGCCCAAGCTCTGGAAGTCTCATTTATACGTTCATGCGGGCCTTGCCCTTTTCACTGTTAGCACTTGCGTGCGCGCTTATGCGCTTGCCTTCCGCGCGTTGGCCAATCTTTTCCCTGCACTCAGGCCTTTAATCGCGCGCGCTGCATCTCAGGGGTGCTTGGCAGGGGTGTTTGGGTTTGGCTTTCAGTCCAATATACTAGGTAGGTTAAGGTCATGTTTTTTGGCGCAGGTGTGGGCGGTTTCGTAGCCTGCGTCTGCGTGGCGCATAACGCCTGTTGCGGGGTCGTTCCATAAGACGCGTTCAAGTTTCTTTGCCGCTTCATCTGTGCCATCTGCCACAATTACGATGCCGCTATGTTGGCTAAAGCCCATGCCCACGCCGCCGCCATGGTGTAGTGATACCCATGTTGCACCAGAGGCGGTGTTAAGCAATGCATTTAGCAATGGCCAATCAGATACCGCGTCCGAGCCATCTTTCATGCTTTCGGTTTCGCGGTTGGGGGAGGCGACTGAGCCACTGTCTAAATGGTCACGCCCGATAACGATTGGGGCTTTAAGTTCGCCATTTTTAACCATTTCGTTAAATGCTATTCCTGCAAGTGCGCGCTCACCAGCTCCGAGCCAGCAAATTCTTGCTGGTAAACCTTGAAAGTGTATTTTTTCTTTTGCTTGGTCTAGCCAATTA
>JABSRY010000283.1 GCA_013214985.1 Hyphomicrobiales bacterium | reverse complement strand
AGATGGTACAGGTGTTAGTGCTGGGATAAAACAATTTGTTAAACAATTTAAAAACGGCAAAACATCAAAACCAGATTTTACAATATATACCGAGCCCACTCAGTTAAACGTTTTTACAGCTCAAATGGGCTTTTTTATACTCGATATTAAAATAGTTGGGAAATCGGCATATTTTGGTGTCCCTGAAAGTGGAATTGATGCGTTAAAAGCTTCTCATGAAACATTAACGGCGATTTGGAATTATTCAGAATATTTAAATGAAACTTATAATCATGACCTTGTCGGTAATGCTTTTGTATTGGTGACTAAAATTAGCGGTGGTGGATACATAGCTGTGCCGGGTGAATGTAGCATTTCACTTATCAGAAAGCTCGTTCCGGGTGAGTCTTTAGATGACGCAGTGATAGAATTAGAAAAAATAATTAGAGATTCAAATTCAGTTGAAGGCATTGAGTTTGAATTTTCTTATCCTGCTGGTCGGGATCATAAATTTGGCGGTTCACCAACAGAAATAGATAATAATTTGGAAGAAATTGATATTCTTTCGACTTCTATAGAGCTTGCCTTGCCAAAGCACGGCCAGATTAAAGGCGCTCCATTTTGGTCGGAATCACCATTCGTAATTAATCAAATAGGTTGCCCTACAGTGTATTGCGCTCCAGGGGACATAACAAATTGTCACACCTTCCAAGAGAGGGTGGATATTCACGAATATTTAGCTGCAATCGTCGCGTTTGCGAGTTTTATAGCTTCATATTGCGGCATTTCAGAATGATTTGCCAAATATAACTTAAAAGGGAGAGAAACAATGAAATATAAAAGCTTAATAGGTGCAACTGCAATGTTATTTGCGCTTACAGCCTCAAGCGTGCTTGCTGAAACAGTTGGACCTGGTGGAGAATCTGCAACAAAATCATCAACTGTAATTGTGAGTGATGAGTTGGCAAAATCGGTGTCATCAAAAGGCTATACAGCAGCTTTATTGTGGCATGATCAATCGGAATTTGTGAATGCAGTGAGCTTAGGTGCGACAGATGAATTTGCGAGAATGGGAATCAAAATTGTAGCCACAACAAGTGCTGGTTTTGATGCTGCAAAACAACGCAGCGATATAGAGAATGCGATGATTAAATCTCCAAACATTATCTTATCATTACCCCTTGACCCAGATACTTCTGCTGCGGCATTTGCCGAAGCGCGTGACGCTGGCGTAAGTTTGGTTTTCCTTTCTAATTTGCCTAGCAATTACAAACATCCTACTGATTACGCAGCCATTGTAACAGATGACCTTTTTCAAATGGGTAAACAAGCAGCTGATGCGCTTGCAAATTCGATGGGTGGTAAAGGAACGGTTGGTTGGATTTTCCATGATGCTAGTTATTATGTAACCAACCAACGTGATAATGCCTTTAAAACGACCATTGAGAATGATTATCCAAACATGAGCATTGTTGCTGAACAAGGGATTTCAGACCCTGCGCGTGCCGAAGAGATTGCGAATGCCATGTTGATCAAAAACCCTGACCTAGGTGGCATCTATGTAACTTGGGCTGGCCCAGCAGAAGGCGTTTTAGCGGCGCTACGTTCTAATGGTAATAAAACAACTAAAATTGTAACGCTCGACCTTTCTGAACCTATTGCGCTTGATATGGTTTCTGGTGGTAATGTTGTGGCATTAATTGCTGATGAAGCTTATGAGCTTGGTCGCGCTATGGCCGCAGCTGCAGTGCTTAAGCTCGAAGGTAAAGATGTGCCTCCTTTTGTTGTTGCACCAGCAGTAACCGTAACCGCAGATAATATTTCTGAAGGTTGGATGAAGTCTCTTCATGCTGAAGCACCTAAGAGCCTAATGGGAAAATAATTTCCCGAAGGATGGAGGGGCTAGCCCTCTCCATCAACAATTACAATAAGTAGTAAAGGTACTGTTATGAACAGTTTTCAAAAAATCTCACAAGCTTTAAACCTTAAAAGTAATATCGTATATCTTGGGTTTTTGGTGATTTTTAGTTTTTTCGTCATCATGCTGTATGATGACGGTTTTCTATCAACACGTAACCTTTCTAATATTATATTACAAACCGCACCCTCAACCATTATGGCAATTGGGCTGGTTTTTGCATTATCCGCTGGTGAAATCGATCTGTCATTCGGATCTATTGTGGCGGTTTCAGCGCTCACAACTGCGGTTGTGATGCAAGATTACCCTATTTTTATTGCCGTGACCGCAGGTATGATGTCTGGGCTTGCTATTGGCGCACTCAATGGAACATTGGTTGCCTATTTAAAACTTCCCTCGTTTCTTGTCACTTTGGCAACAATGGGGTTGTTTGCAGGTGTCGCAAGAGCTATGACCAATCTACGCTCTATCCCCGCAATAGACCCGAGTTTTACAGGAATTTTTGGATCAGGAAAATTATTTGGCGTTCCTTCTCTTATAATCTGGACATTTGTTGCAGTGGTGGTTGGGCATATTGTTTATCGTGAAAGTAAGTTTGGGGCGCACGTCATCGCCACTGGTGATAACGCCCGTGCAGCACAAGTCTCAGGCATTCGGGTGAATAGAATTAGACTTTACGTTTTGTCACTCTCTGGCGCATGTGCTGGCTTGGCAGGCATTTTATATACAGGGCGTATTCAAGCCGCCAAATATACGCTTGGCGAAGCCGATTTAATGACGGTTATCGCCGCAGTTATTGTGGGTGGAACGGCGCTAAATGGTGGTAAAGGTTCTATCATAGGCGCGTTAGCAGGTTCATTATTGATGGGTATGTTAAATAACGGGCTGATTTTAATGCAATATTCGGTTTCGCAACAAATGATGGTGCGTGGCCTCATTATATTAATTGCGGTTGCCATTTCATTGCGCGATACAAGTCGTTGAGGGCAGATACATGTTTCTAGATCTTATAAGAAGACGTAATCCTAAATTTATCGAAGCTGTGCAAATCCTACATCAAAAGGGTCAGTTGCCAGCAAATGCTTTCATACTTGATTTGGATGTTATCCAGTCAAACGCCGCTTTATTCAAAAAACAAGCGGATAAATATGGGCTAAAAACATTTGCAATGACCAAACAGGTCGGGCGTAATTCAAGCTTTTGTGCCGCCATAAAAAAAGGTGGTATAGATAAAGTCGTGGCCGTCGATATGGCAGGGGCTATCGCCTGCCATCGAGCGGGTCTCACCATTGGTCATTTAGGTCATTTAGTCCAAGTGCCGCGCGCCGAAGCTAACTTCGCAGCCACTCTAAAACCAGATTATTGGACTGTATTTAACCAAGAAAAAGCCAAAGAGGCATCTTCAGGCGCCAAAATTATAAAACACGATCAAGCATTGATGGCACGAATTCGTGCCGAGGGCGATGTGTTTTATAAAGGCCATGAAGGCGGGTTCTTAGCCAAAGAAATCATCAAAACCGCTAATATGTTTGATGAGTTGGATGGCGGTCATTTTGCAGGCATCACAACATTTCCTGCTTTGCTATTTGATATAGAGAGCGGTGAAGTTAAACCAACACCTAATTTACACACGCTCACTCTAGCGCGCGAAACCCTCGAAAAAGTGGGCAGACATAATATCGAAGTGAATGCCCCAGGCACCACATCCTCTGCTGTTTTACACGCGTTGGCAAATGCAGGCGCCACCCAATGCGAGCCAGGCAATGGCCTACATGGTACAACGCCGCTGCACGCTGTCGAAGATTTGCCAGAATTACCCGCAATGCTCTATCTGTCTGAGGTTTCACACCAAGTGGATAACCTGTCTTATTGTTTTGGCGGTGGCTTATATATCGATCCAGTATTTCCCGACTATGATGTCAAAGCAATCGTTTCAATCGAACCGACAGTGAGCGATAAAGATTTACTATCTGTTGAAATACCCGCAGCAGAAGCCATCGATTATTACGCGATAATTGACAATGTATCTGGCCATGCAAAGCCAGGTTCTACGGTTATATTTGGGTTCAGAAGCCAAGCATTTGTGACTCGGGCGTTGACAGTGGGCGTGTCTGGAATTCAATCAGGCAACCCTAAAGTCGAAGCCATAGAAAACCCATTTGGAGAGACCGTAAATTGGCCAAATGCTTTTAACCCCAACAATAAAGAGGTGATCATATGAATGAACAAGCACCAGTATTAGAACTAAAAAAGATTCATAAAACCTTTGGAGCGGTTGTCGCCATTCAAGATTTTTCACTAAAATTATATGCTGGCAAAGTGACCGCATTGGTTGGTGATAATGGCGCAGGAAAATCAACATTGGTGAAAATGATGT
>JABSRY010000282.1 GCA_013214985.1 Hyphomicrobiales bacterium | reverse complement strand
CCTGACGCGCCTTTGATTTTGGCATATTCAACATGGCTACCACCAGATAGCATTGCTGCTTGTTCTGGATCATCATCTGGCGATGGTTTGCCAAACAATGCACCCATTGCAGGCATAAAGATCATTGCTGTAACCAGTGCCACACTTAGCACAACAACCACAGTAATGGGTAAGAAGCTCATAAATTTACCAGTAACACCCGGCCATAAAAGCAATGGCAAAAACGCTGCTAATGTGGTTGCTGTTGATGAGAAAATTGGCCAAAACATACGTTGGGCTGAAAGAATATAGGCATCCTTTTTATTTAGCCCTTCGGTCATTTTTCTATCAGCAAATTCTACAATCACGATTGCACCGTCGACAAGAATACCAACTGTTAGCACAAGGCCAAACATCACCATCATATTTAATGTCATACCCATGACGCTAATAACCACAAAACCCATTAAGAATGAAGCGGGGATCGAAATACCAACCAAAAGTGACGATCTGATAGACATTACTGCCATTACCACAATCATCACCAAAATAATTGCTGTTATGATAGAACTTTGAAGCGAGTTCATAACTTCAAATATGAACACGCTTGAATCTAACACGTAACCAACTTCTACGCTTTTATCCCAATCTTTAGTTAATTCTGCGACTACTTCACGAACTTTTTCGTTGGTTGCAATTAGGTTTGTACCTAAGCGTTTGACCACAGAAATTGAAACTGCGGGCTTACCATTCACGCGTGCATAACCTGTTGCATCTTTAAATGTTCTTTTTACTGAAGACACATCGCTCAACGTTACGATGATATCGCCATCAGATTTTATGGGTAAATTTAGTACATCTTCGCGTTTTTTAAACAAACCAGGGAGTTTAATTGAAAAATTACCTGAATCTGACTGTAGTGCACCTGCTGAAATTAGCTGATTATTACGTCTCATCGCATTTATAAGCTGATCTGTGGTTATGTTAAAGCTCTCTAGCCTTAAACTATCGATTGTAATTTCTAATACTTCTTCACGAATACCCTGCATATTTGCTTCAAGTACCGTATCAATACCCTCTAAAGCATCTTGCATTAAATCGGCATATCTTTTTAAAGAACGTTCTGGGATCTGGCCAGAAATTGTTACATTAATTACAGGATTTAGTGCTGTATTAAATTCAGATATCGACGGTTCATTTGCACCAGCAGGTAATTTTGATTTTGCTTTATCTACTTTTTCACGAACTTTTATGCTGGCTTTTTCTTTATCGAAATTAACATCAAATTCAAGAACGATGGATGCAAAACCTTGCAACGCAGAAGAGGTTATTTTCTTCAACCCTTCGATGGTGCGTAACTCGGTTTCCATTGGTTTTACTAAAAGCTTATCCGCATCTTCTGGTGAAATGCCTTGAAATGGTAACGAAATAAGGAAAATAGGAATTGGGATATCTGGGTCACCCTCTTTGGGCAATGCAACATATGAGGCAAAGCCTGCAAAGATTAAAACCACCATTAGAGTCAATATGGTCTTGGGGCGATTTAACAGATTTTTTAAAATTGAGTCCATTATTTAGCTCCAAGTACATTTGATGTATCTTTTGAATTTGCGACAGCTATTAGAACTTTTTGACCAGCTTCTACATATTCATGACCAATAGAGATGATGTTGATTTCATCTTTTAAGCCAGAAACCCAAACGCCACTTTTTTTATCGGATAAAACTTTTACTTTATAAAATTCTACATTATTGTTTTTGTTTACCACACGCACACCAATATCGCCCGATTCATTGAGTGTTAACAGAGATTTTTTAATGAAGTGGGCTTTTGTTTTTTCAAGTTCTATGCTGATTTGACTAGTCATACCATCGCGTATTAACAAATTGGGATTATCCACTGAAACATCTACTCTAAAGGTTCTTGTTGATGCGTTAGCAGCAGCTGCGATATAGGTTAGTTTGCCTTTAAATTTGTCGCCTGTAATCATTGATATACTTGCATTTAAGCCGACTGAAATTCGGCCAATGTCGCGCTCCGAAATATTACCAACAATTAACATTGTTGTGGCATCTGAAATGGTTGCACATTCGGTACCTGGGCTTAGCAGAGAGCCAACTTTTGCAGGAATAGTTTCTACGACGCCATTGATAGGGGAGCGAATTTCGACACGTTCGATATCTTTTTCGGCACGTTTAACGGCTGCGGTTGCGCCGTCTAAACCTGCTTTTCGTGCTGTAACTGTGGTTTTTGCAGCATGGCCAAGTTTTACTAACTTGACTGCTGAATTATAGTCTATTTCGGCTTTTATTAAACCTGCTTGTGCTTGCGCTAACTCTGTTTCGCGTGTGCCTAAATCAATGCGGCAAAGCAAGTCGCCTTTTTGAACTGACTGGCCTTTTATCACGGCTTTTTCTAGGACTATTCCGCCTGTTTCGGCAGCAACACGTACCTTATTCAAAGTTTCTGACTGTGCGGGAATGCTGATTGTTGCTGTATATTTTTTTGAATTTAGTCTTAATGTTTCTACTGTCGTTAATTTTTCGACAACATTACCACGTTCTAATAGCTGCTTTGCCTGCGCAGCTTCATCGGCTTTTTCTTTTTCTTGCGCTAAATAACCCGAACCAATATATGCCGTGATTAACCCACAGAATATAACTGCACCAACAAGTGACGATCTAATTTTCATAACATTCTCCAAAACAGCCAAATGCTGTACAAAACCCATATGTGAAAACCACATAAAATAAATTGAAGTAAGGAGGGTTTAGTTATTATGAATTTGAGAAATCTTGCTCTTCGACGAGCGACCTGTGGTTTTGCAAATATTCTAACGATGCTTTTTGCATATGTATGCCATAATTAATAACAAATGCTTCAGAGGGGTTGGAACTGTCTATTAGTTCTTTTTCCATCATATTCATTTCAACTTCTAATTCACAGACTCTACTATCAATTAGTTTTGTTACATATTCGACATCCAATGCGCTAGAACATAGCATCATTAGCAAAAATTCAGATTTAAAACGGTCTGGTTTTGGTGCTGTATATAAAGAACTTATAAATTCTTTACGACCGTCTGGGGTAATTGAATAGACTTTTCGACTAGGTTTGCCCTCTTGTTCGACGGATCTCCAAGTCACTAAGCCTTCTTTTGACATACGCGTTAAAGCAGGATAGATCGCGCCAAAACTAGCTTCAATGAAGTAGCTAAATTTGCCGTCCTCTGCTAATTTTTTAATTTCATACCCAGTTACTTCACCGAAATACAAAATAGCCAAACACAATGTACGTACATTCATAAGATTACCAATTATCTAACTCTGAATTTTAGTATCACTACCTTTATACAGATTCTACAATATCATATACTATTATTTCTTCCCGTAAATTATACTTCACAGCGTATATATATCAATTAAATATATGATTACAAGATATATCCTCATATATATTTAATTTAGATCAATAATATGGATTATAGAATCTTAAAATGATCGTTAAAATTTTCTCTACTTTTTTGTTTTGCAGTATCTGCGCTTTTACCAACCATCAGATAACCCATTGAAACCCAGTTTTTATGCACACCCAAATATTTTTTAAACTCGGTATCTTTTTCTTTGAAAATACTGTTCCATTTTGCGGCATAGCCATACGCGTAGAATAGGTTCATCATATTTTGAACGGATGCTGCTACACTCCATTCTTGTTCATAGGCTTTAACTTTGCCTTCGACAATTGCTGCATAAGCAATAATGAACATGCCAACACCTGCAAAGTTTTTTGCATATTCGGCTTCTGAAAGTACAAAATTTGGATTATCGGCAATTTTTACGGCATACATATGTTTGATATAGGCATCGACTTTATCGCCTTTTATGACGATGAACCGTGCTGGGTGCATTTGTCCATGATCTGGCACAGACAAGGCGCCTTTGAAAATGTTTTCTAGTTCTGCTTCTGTAGGCACACAGCGCCCGACCATATTGGTTTGTAACACAGAAACCCGCGCATTAATAATATGGCTAACGATTGCGGCTTGATCTGCTGAATATGGAAATTTAATAGTCATAAATATTTCTCTTATATTTTAAAAAGCGCGGAGGAAATGCTAATATAAGAGAAACTCAAATAAATTCAACTATTTGATTTGTTCTTTCATCAATTTAAACCGAATTGAATCTACCAATGCATTAAATGATGCATCTATTATATTCTCTGATACGCCTACGGTAAACCAACGATCGCCCGAATCATCTCGGCTTTCTATGAGAACTCTGGTTGTTGCTTCGGTACCACCA
>JABSRY010000281.1 GCA_013214985.1 Hyphomicrobiales bacterium | reverse complement strand
GTCCCGTAGCCTCCCAATATAATGACAGACATAGATTTTGAAGATGTATAATTATATCTTCAAATTAGTTTCCATGGTTGTAGAACTCTTTTTTCCTTAGTGCAATAAATCCAGTAGCTTCCCTGTTTTGATTGATCATAAATACGGTTTATATTTAATTTATTAAGTGCACAATAAAGCAAAGTTCCAACTGCTCCATGAGACACTATTACAATATCCGTATTTATCTGAGATGCTTCCTTTTCTATCTTCAAAAAAAATGACACAATTCGTTCTTGTGCAGACTTTGCTGTTTCCCACCCTCTAATACTCTGGTTAGGATTGTGAAAAAAAAGATCTGCGGTTTCCTCAAATTCAACTGGAAGTAAAAAGCCGGTACTCGATCTATCGTTTTCTCCTAAGCAAGGTGAAAATTTACAATCAATGCTGAATTTAGTTGATAGTATTTGTGCAGTCTCGATTGCTTTGTTTTCGTTGCTTGACCATATCGTTTTAATATTTGATAGGATTTTGGTGTTAGAGAATTTAAATATTCTTTGTCGTCCAATCTCACTCAAAGACCAATCTTTTACCTCCATTTTGGGGTCGATTTCTACTTCTGGGTGTGTAATAAAAATAATTTTGTTCAAAATAACCAACTATCAGAAAATACTAAGTGTAAGTTAGATTAGCATATTTGTATACATAGTGTAGCGCGGCGTTTTGCTTAATCCCATATGACATTTAGAAAAGCTCAAAGTAGTCTAATTAGTAAGCGGTTTTCCGCTCCCACCTTTTTCTTGATTATTTTAGCTGTTACATTCTTCATCTAATTATAGTGCGACATTTCAAATAATACCATATGGTATTTAGAATGATACAAAATTGTACCTTAAAATAGAAATAAGCATCTTAAAATAGTATCACGCAAAGTGTCGCAACGGTATCAAGCAAAACGCCGCGCTACAAAAATTCGAGAAAAAATAAAATACTGGAGTGTAAAACTTTGCCTCTAAAAAGTGTAAAACAGTCAAATCTACCCAAACAGCAGACACAAAAAACCCCTTGCGTTAACAAGAGGTTGAATTTGGTGAGCCCTGATGGGTTCGAACCATCGACCTACTGATTAAAAGTCAGTTGCTCTACCAGCTGAGCTAAGGGCCCTTCGGCAATCAAACAATGCTGCTTGTTTGCGTCTGTTGAGCGGTTTATATGCTAGCCTTATGCCGCTGTCCATTAGTTTTTTTACTTTTATAATTTTTAATTGGGTAAAACTTTTTATGAATGCTAATAAACCCTTATTTTGGGGCTTTTGGGCATGTTTATAACTTCACAAACAAACTTATATCTGTCACATTAAATTTGTTAGATATGAACAGAGTCAACAAGTTAACCCATTTTATTTTTAAAGTTTTTAAAAAATGCCCAATAAGACCCCCGAACCTCTTTATATGTTTCATACAGGCCAAGCCCATGTGAATAATTTTAATGCGCTTGGGGAGGAATTTGCCAAGCATATACCATTGAATCATATGGTCAGAGAAGATATTTTGGCAGATGCCATTAAATTGGGCTATGTGAGCGATAAAAACAAAACAGTAATTTTTAAAATTTGGCACGAGATGGCAAAAAATGCGAGTGTCTTAATGAATACATGCTCAACTTTGGGTGCGTTGGCCGATGAGTTCAACCAACACTCAAAAATCCCAATGTTGCGGATAGATAGACCAATGGCAGAACTCGCAGCAAAGAATAGTGGCAATATTGCAGTTTGCACTGGCATTATGTGCACACTATTCTCCAGTCACGATTTGGTATATAAATTGGCGCATCATCACAACCCTAATGCGCATGTAACGGGCTATGTTGCAACCTCGGCATTTAAGCACTATTTAGCGGGCGACTTTAAACGCTATGAGCAAGAAATTTTGCTTCTACTGCGTCATGCGGCTACAAACGCCAATACATTGGTGCTAGCAACGGCTTCTATGGCGCCTGCGGCAAAACATCTAAGTGACGAGCTTAATATATATACCAGTCCAAAATCAGGTTTCCTGGCGGCCAAAGCCGTGTGGGAGCACCAACAAAGCAAATAGTTCTGCAACTTTCTGCTATTTTTACACATGTTATTGTTAAGATTAACCATTATCGGGCGCAAAGTGTCTCAATATGAAGCAGTTTAAGTAGTAAATTTAGGGTTTAATAACTTTTAAAAAAATAACCGTTGCTTTTTAATTTAAATCTAATATCGTTGAATTATCGAAACTGAGCAATAAAGGAATTTTCTTGATGAACAATCATTATAGAAATCCCCAAAATAAAAACCAAGCCCGTGCAATCGCTGCTTCCAAAGCCGCTGAGCAAGCTAATTTGCGTTATGTTGCACTATTTGCAACTCTCACTGTTTCTACTCTTCTTCTACTTCTACTTCTGCTTATTAACCCCTAAGCATTAGAGAATTAGCTAAAATTTACCCAAAAAATTGCAGCAAATGTTTAGGGGACAGTTAAACAAAAAGTTTAGCTGCAGCCTAACGGCATTTCCATTTAATATTAATATAATATCAGGAACTGCACTCAATTAATGGGTGTGCATATAATTATGACAAAAATCTCAAAAGATCAAATCCCCGAAAATGTAGTGATTTTCGATACAACATTGCGCGACGGCGAACAAAGCCCAGGCGCATCTATGACGTTAGAGCAAAAAGTAGAAGTCGCCGCATTGCTAGATGATATGGGCGTCGATATTATCGAAGCGGGTTTTCCAATCGCATCCGAGGGTGATTTTAAAGCCGTTAGTGAAATTGCAAAAAACTCCAAAAACTCGGTAATTTGCGGCTTATCTCGCGCCAGTTTTAACGATATTGACCGCGCAGGTGCCGCTATTAAACATGCCAAGCGTGGCCGAATTCATACCTTTATCGCCACAAGCCCATTGCATATGCAATATAAGTTAAATATGTCACCCGAAACAGTGCTAGAAAAAATAGCAGCTTCTGTAGCACGTGCTTGCACACATACCGATGATGTCGAATGGTCAGCCGAAGATGCAACCCGCACCGAGCATGATTTTTTATGCCGCGCGGTCGAAATAGCTATTAACGCGGGCGCTACCACCATTAACTTACCAGATACAGTGGGTTACAGCATGCCCCAAGAATATCGTGAAATGTTCGAAATGGTCATGAACCGCGTACCAAATGCCGATAAAGCGGTGTTTTCAACCCATTGTCATGATGATTTGGGCTTTGCGGTCGCAAACTCGATGGCGGGCATTCAAGGCGGCGCGCGTCAAATAGAATGCACGGTCAATGGCTTAGGCGAACGGGCGGGTAATGCCGCGCTAGAAGAAATCGTTATGGGCATGCGTATCAGAGCAGATATTTTACCATTTGACACACGCATTGAAAGCAAGATGTTGGTGCGTGCATCCAACTTAGTTTCGGCTGTTGCGGCTTTTCCTGTGCAGTATAACAAAGCGATTGTTGGTAAAAATGCCTTCGCGCATGAAAGTGGCATTCATCAAGATGGCATGTTAAAAAATGCCGAAACTTATGAAATAATGACGCCAGAAAGCGTCGGTGTAAAAGCCACAAGCTTAACCATGGGCAAGCATTCTGGTCGCCATGCGTTTAAAGATAAATTATCAGATTTAGGGTATGAATTAGGCGATAACGCGTTTTTAGACGCATTCACCCGCCTTAAAGAATTGGCAGATAAGAAAAAAAATATCTATGACGAAGATATTATTGCGCTAATTGATAATGAAATCAGCGAAGCCAATGAAAGCATTCGTTTGGTGTCATTAGAAGTTTCTGTCAGCACAGATCGTCCATCTGAAGCAATTTTGGTGTTGGAAATTGACGGTAAACAGCAAAATCACACAGCAACAGGCGATGGCGGCGTAGATGCAACCTATAACGCCATTAAAGCCTTAACAACTGACACGCAAAACCTTGTCCGCTATCAAGTACAAGCGGTTACCGAAGGCACAGATGCCCAAGCACATGTGAGCGTCAGGTTAGAAGAAGATGGCAAACAAGTCATCGGGCAGGGCGTAGATACCGATACAATCGTCGCATCCGCAAAAGCCTATATTAGCGCACTTAATAAGTTAGTGTTAAAACGCCAACGCAATGCACCAGATGGCATTTAGCTAAAACCAATTACTCACTAAGTTTAACGACTTGGTGGGTTTTTTATTTGCCAAATATCCTGTTCTGCATATAGTTGGCATATGTTTAAATTATATATACTCCTGTCACCCAATTAACTGGTAATTTTTATCAGTAATGATTCTGAAATTATCAGTTATGGTGTCCCGGAA
>JABSRY010000280.1 GCA_013214985.1 Hyphomicrobiales bacterium | reverse complement strand
AAAAATGGTGTGCCGTTCGACCCAGAAAAACCAACCATTACTTCTGGTATTCGTTTGGGTTCACCAGCCGGTACAACACGCGGTTTTGGCGAAAAAGAATTTGAACTAATCGGCAAGCTAATTCTTGAAGTTCTCGACGGTTTGGTAGAGAATGGCGAAGAAGGAAATGCCAAAGTTGAGTCGCGCGTAAAACGCAAAGTGCGCGATCTTTGTCGTAACTTCCCAATTTACGAAGCTTAAACAAATAAGTAACGCATATATATGCACCTTATTTGAGCATAAGCTTGAAGTTAAGGAATATGTATGCGTTGCCCATTTTGTGCAAATACAGACACACAAGTTAAAGATAGCCGACCAACCGATGAGCATACTGCTATTAGGCGTCGGCGTTTTTGTCCCGAATGTGGCGGACGATTTACCACTTTTGAGCGCGTTCAGCTACGCGAACTCACGGTAGTCAAAAAAAATGGCCGCCGTATCCCTTTCAAACGCGAAAAAATTATGGCATCGGTGCAAATCGCATTGCGCAAGCGTGATGTCGATCAAGAACGTATCGAACGCATGGTAAGTGGTATTTCTCGTAGGCTCGAAAGCATGGGCGAAAATGAAATCCCATCCGATACAATTGGTAAAATGGTAATGGAAGGCCTAAAAGCCCTAGATGAAGTTGCCTATATTCGGTTTGCATCGGTATATAAAGAGTTCCACGAAGCAAAAGAATTTGGCGAAATTATCAATAAATTATCCGACGATGAACAATAATTATTATATGCAGCAAGCCATTAATATGGCCAAACTTGGCCTTGGCAATGTTGGCGATAACCCAACTGTTGGTTGCATCATCGTTGCGAATAAGCAAATAATTGGACGTGGATTTACCCAAAAAGATGGCCGCCATGCCGAGGTGATGGCGTTATTGATGGCCAAAAAAGTTGCTCCAAATTCCATAAAAAACGCAACTATTTATGTCACATTAGAGCCTTGTGCCCATTTCGGCCGCACACCACCCTGTGCGGAGGCAATTGTAAAAGCTCAAATTGCAAAAGTCCATATTGCGGTTATCGACCCAGATCCAAGAGTATCAGGGCAGGGTATCCATATTTTAACAGAAGCAGGCATATCGGTCGAAACAGGCCTGTTAGAACAACAGGCAAAACAAGTTTTATTGGGTTTTCTTAGCCGTATCCAAACCCAAAAACCTTATGTGATGTTAAAGCTAGCAATGTCGCAAGACGGCTATATTGTTAGAGCAGATGGCACATCAAAATGGATTACAAGCCCCCAAAGCCGAAAATATACCCATCTATTGCGCGCCCAACATGACGCAATATTAATCGGCATCGAAACCGCATTGGCCGATGATCCAACTTTAAATTGTCGGCTAATTGGGCTAGAAAACCGCTCACCAACACGGGTTATATTAGATAGTAAATTGCGTATAAAAGTAAACTCAAATTTGGTGGATACAGCAAATGATATTCCAACAATTATATTTACCTGTGTGCAAGCTGATTCTTTACATGAAGTAAAAATCAAGGCATTAGAAGCTAATAATATTCAGATTCAATATGTTAAAAAACAAGATGAACATATTGATTTGAATCAGGTTCTAATCACACTTGCAAAATTAGGTATTAATCGGTTGATGGTCGAAGGCGGTGCAAAAGTTGCATCTAGCTTTGTTAAACTTAACCTAATAGATGAACTAAATTTGTTTTTTGCGCCAGAAATAATCGGCAAAAACGGCAAGCCTGCTATTGAAATGGGCATTGAAAAGTTGTTAAATAATAAGTGTTTTGTAAAAGTTACCGAAAAACGCGTGGATGTAGATAGATTTGAGCAGTGGCAAAGGCCATCGGGCAATAATATTATATAATGCAATATAAATTCTAGTTTCACTTGCATCTTATGGCGTTTTTAAATAGATATAACATTCGTTCTTTGATAGGTGATAATATGTTTACTGGTTTAATTTCAGATATTGGTGAAATTGTAAGTTTAAAGCGTGCCAAAAACGGCATTGCAAAATTTGAAATTTCTACAAATTATGATATTGATACCATCGATATAGGTGCTTCAATCAGTTGTTCTGGCGCTTGTATGACCGTCGTTTCAAAACACCTAATCGGCACAAAAACAACTATTTGGATCGATGTATCCGAAGAAAGCCTATCCCTAACCAATTTAAAAAACTGGCAGTTAAATACGCTAATTAATCTTGAACGTTCCCTCAAAATGGGCGATGAGCTTGGCGGCCATATGGTCAGCGGGCATGTCGATGGTATGGCGCAAATCACAAATATGTTCGAAGAGGCGCAAAGCATTCGCTTTACTTTCAAAATTGCCGATGAATTCGTAAAATATATTTCGCCTAAAGGCTCGGTTGCATTAAACGGTACATCCTTGACCATAAATGACGTTGATGCCAACCAATTTGGCGTTAATATTATTCCCCACACATTAGAGATGACCACATGGTCAGATCGTAAAATTGGCGATTTTGTTAACTTTGAAGTCGATCAAATGGTGCGTCACGTGGCAACACTTGTCGAACATCAACTAAAAATTCAACTAGCAGATATCGCTAAATAAAAAATTCACGAAAGAATAAGAATAATGACCGATAAAGCACCGCATATTTTAATTGTAGATAGCCCATTTCATGAGGCGATCAATGCGGAACTTGTTAAAGGCTGTGTAGCAGCATTAGAAGCGGCAAATGTAACTTATGAAAAAGTTTCAGCACCTGGGGCCCTAGAAATACCGCTTGCGGCTACTTTTGGCTTCGAAACAGGGCGCTTCGATGGTGTGGTGGTATTGGGGTGTGTTATCCGCGATGGAACATCAAATTACGATATTGTTGTAGAACAATGTGCGCACGGTGTAGCACATCTTTCTTTGTCAGAGGCATTGCCAATGGGCAACGCGGTTTTGGCGGTCGAAAATATCGAACAAGCACAAAAACAAGCAGATAGTCAGGGCTTAGATAAAGGCGGTTTGGCCGCAAAAGCCACATTAAAGATGATAGAATTACAAACATATTTTGAAGCGCAATAAACAGGCTTACAGAGGTTACACAACATGCAAGATGAACAACAACCAAAGAAAACAAAAAAACAAAAAACAGTGCCAGTACGCTCTTTATCGCGGTTAGCAGCCGTGTTGGCGCTGTATCAAATGGATATTGCAGGCACAGATTTAGGCATTATTGTTGATGAATTTGTTAATGCAAAAGGCCCATCGGCAATTAGTTTAGACAGTGATGAAGGCATGCAGATAGACCTTTCATCCATGGATACCGATTTATTTCAAGACATACTACACGGTATGGTTGCAAATCAGCAAGAGATTGACAAAAAAATTCATGAAAAATTGAACGTAGATTGGCCAATGGCACGGGTTGATACAACCTTGCGTGCTATATTCAGAGCGGGTGGGTACGAAATGCTTAAACGCAATGATATTCCACCAAAAGTCATTATAAATGAATATGTTGAGTTATCTAAAGCATTTTTTAATGGCCGTGAAACTAACATGATAAACGCGGTGTTAGACTCGATTGCAAAAGATATTCGCGCATTGTAATAAACTATTTGCGTTTACAACTTATAGGGGTTACTAGTAAATAAGTCTAAATGTAGGGAGCCAAAAGGTTTGCAAGAAAAAGATATCATTGCGAAATATTTTGCCCCACTGTCTAAAAATGCAAAAGGCGCAGATGGTCTAAACGATGACATCGCGGTTTTAGGTAATATTGGCAGTGGCTTACTGGCGATTAATATGGATAGTCTGGTAGCAGGCACACATTTTTTTCCAAATGATGACCCCGCAATACTTGCTCAAAAATGCCTTCGTGTTAATATTTCAGACCTAGCGTCAAAAGCCGCAACCCCATTTGGCTATTTGCTTTCCCTTGCCTTGCCCGAAAATTGCGATGAAGCATTCATAGCCGACTTTGCCAAAGGTTTGGCAATCGACCAACGCAATTACGGCCTAAGCTTGCTAGGTGGTCATACGGTTAAAACTGCTGGGCCATTAACCATTACAATTACCTTATTTGGTCTGTTACAATCCAATAAAGTGCCAAGACGCTCACACGCCAACATTGACGATGATATATATGTCAGCGGCACCATTGGTGATGGTGCGCTAGGCTTGTTAGCTCACCCCGATTATACTGGCCATAACCGCTTAACAGCAGCATATAGTCGCCATATCGGGCACTATCTGTGCCCCGAGCCACGGGTCGAGTTGCATGCCATTATTTCGCAATTTGCAAATGCATCGATGGATATTTCGGATGGATTGTTAG
>JABSRY010000028.1 GCA_013214985.1 Hyphomicrobiales bacterium | reverse complement strand
AAAAAGGATATGGCGGCGAAAATCAACAGAATAGGTCA
Organism: Hyphomicrobiales bacterium; assembly: GCA_013214985.1. Taxonomy (GTDB): domain Bacteria; phylum Pseudomonadota; class Alphaproteobacteria; order Rhizobiales; family OSC116; genus OCS116. The sequence goes on along the minus strand of JABSRY010000028.1, from coordinate 12,986 downwards.
TTATATCAGTGTAATCATTTTAAAGGCGTTAGGCTATATGTTTGGTGGTGGATTACATGGTTAGAATACCTAAATATATTAAAACCGATGCTTTGCTGCAATTGAGAGATGTAACCACATTGTTAAAAGGGCTTTTAAATGAAAGCTTACCTGAAGAAGTATTTAATGATTTGAGCCTAAAAATTGTAAATTTGGAAGCTATTAATTTAACCGACATTGCGGCGCAAAAAAGTAACAAGCCGCAAATTAACATTGGTCAAACAATTGGTGATTTTGTTACGCAATTTTGCTTGCATGCGGAGCCAAATACGGTTTGGCGGTTGATGAAACAATTGGTGCAATATGCGCCTATTATTGAAACCAGCACAAGACCCAACGGATTAAAACTAGCGCATAACCAAACATTGATTGGGCAGGTTTTACGCTCTGCTGCTTTAATTGGCCTGTGCTATGTTGCAACGCAGATTGAGTTTGAACTTGCTAATGTTGCGATACAGACACGGGCGGATATTGCCGAACTGATTGATTTTGAATTGATGGATTTAGAAAATGAAAATGTAAAAACTCTTTTGATTGAAGTTAGAGACAATTCAATTGACTATATATCGAACATCATCAAAGGACTATCTAGTATTGCTGATATTACAACCGAGGTGCAAACGCCTAGTATTATATTGGCTTATGACATTTATGGTGATGCAAATAAGGCAGTTGATTTGGTTAAAATAAATGGGCTGAAAAACTCCCTATTATGCCCCACAAAAATTGAAGCGGCTATTTAATGAGTAATGTAAATATTATTGTAAATGGCTTTAGCTATACTGGTTGGACTGCGTTTGACATTAATGCATCGGTTAAAGATGCTTGTCGAAGCTTTAGTTTACAACTTGCAGAAATGGACGCTCAATTTTGGGCTTTAGAAGCTGGGGCAGCTTGCCAAGTGGTTTGTGAATATGGTTTGTTGGTTGATGGGTTTATTGATGATTTTGCGCCTAGCTTTGCACAAAGCAGCCATTCTATTGCCATTAGTGGCCGTTCTAAAAGCTGTGACTTTGTTGATTGTGCTGCGATATATAAAAAAGGTGGTTTTAAAGACAAAGATATATTGGAAATAGCAATTGCACTTGCTGAGCCTTTTGATGTTTTAATAGAATCTGACGAAGATTTGAAGAAAATACCTAAATTTCAGATAAACCAAGGGGAGACTTGCTTTGCTGCTGTTGAGCGGTTGGCTAAACAACAAGGCTTGTTATTGATTGGCACTGCTGAAGGTGGCATTGATATAACCCGCGCTAAAGACAAGCGCCATGCTGGTAGTTTGGTTGAAGGGGTTAACATAGTTTCGGCGGGTTGCACCTTTAGTCATGCAAACCGATTTAGCGAATATATTGTAAAAGGCCAGAGTAAGAAAAACAGCAAATTAAAGCACAAAGAAGAAGATAAGCAGATTAAACGCTATAGGCCGACTATTATTATGGCCGAAACGGATATGGATGCTAAACGCTGTGAAAACCGCGCTAAGTGGAACAAAGACCGTGCAGCAGGTGAAGGTACTCGGGCTAATGTTACAGTTTATGGCATGGCCGATAATGGCGGCAAGTTATATGAGCCCAACCATTTGATTTATGTAAGTAGTCAAAGTTTAAAAATTGAACAAGACATGCTTATTGAAGCGGTACAATTTGGCAAAAGCATGAGTGGTACGTTAACCCAATTGACATTAGTTGACCCCCGCGCTTATGGCGGTGAGAAACAACAAACTAGTAAAAGTGGTGGTGGTTTTGGTTGATGGAGGAAATAAGTAGGTTTGGATAAACCAACTATCGCCTATATAGTTCAAATGGTTCTTGTCACTTCAACCGCAGCCATTATCGTCGGAGTTGATGCTAGGTGGTAGGTTGGGTTTTACAACACTACCTTTGTTATAATTATAGATAACCTTACAATTCCTCCAAATCCAGAAGGTGCATATCTAGCGCACGCGTAGCTATTTGTATTTCAATCATAAAAAGAGCAATAGACAAACCGAATGTGATTATTCCAATTGTGAAAATAGTATCAAACCATTGAAGGTTCATAAACGCTGAATACATGGCAACTAAATTCACGATAAAACTCAACGCTGCCAATGTTTGAGTCGCTTGATTGAGCCTAAGACGCTTTCTAAGCATTGCAATTTGCTGAATATATAGTTTAGATTTCTCAGATCTTTTGATCTCTTTGTAGTCCATTAAATCATCATGTATTTTGCGAATCAGAATAGACATGGAAAGATATCTATTGCCAAAGCTAATCATCATTAATGGGATGGCAGGGAATAATGCAGCAGGGAGTAAAAATATATTATTGTCCATCTAAACCTCAATGGTGAATTCTGGCTTAACTATCACAAGCAATATGCTATAAATATGCCATTTTAGATATAACTTATTGGTTTTCATATAAAATGTAAACGGCAATAGAGAATTAGACTTAGGAGGCTTTGGCTTCCTTTTTTTTATGCCAAAAGAAAGACACACCAATGACATCAGTTCGAATAATTACCGTTAAAGCTTTTGATGGCGCAAAGCTGACTGTTGAGGGTTTTGAGGGTGAAGAATTTGAAGATGTGGAGTGGGCCAAGCAAGGCGGCATTAACATTGAACCCAAAGTCGGCTCTAAAGGACTTGCGGTACAGATTGGCGGCAGTGCAGAGCGTTTAACGGTTATCGCTATATATGACCATGCAGATGATGGCCCTGTAAGCTTGTATGACGCAAGAGGCAACAAAGTTGAACTTGGTGTTGATGGCATTGTGATGGAAGGCCAAGGGCAAAAGGTTGAACTTTTAAGCGGCGGTATAAAAATATCGAGCCCGAGCAAAATTGAAATAAATGCGCCGCAAGTGTTTATAAACGATATTCTACAAAGTGGTGACTAATTATGGAAATTAGGATTAGAGCAAAGGAAGGGATATTAAAACCCCCTCACCTTGGGATAGATACTGTTTGGAATGCCAAATTAAAAGCTTTTGAATGGGTTATTGCCGATAAAATGCTTTTACATGAAAATGCCTTATATACCGCTATTATCTTATGTTTATTTACCGACAAAAGAGCGCCTGAAGGTATGAACATACCAGATGGCACAAGCAATAAACGCGGTTTTTGGGGTGATAGTGTTTTACTCGATGGTGAGTTTGAAATTGGCTCGTTTATTTGGACATTAAGAAGAGCGGCACTTGATGATGATTTAGAGGTTAAAGCGATTGATTTTACAGTATTGGCATTGCAGCCATTGTTAGACCAAAAAGTCGTTGCCGATTTAAAAGTTTTGGTGACTGCCGATAAAGCGAATAACCAACTTATTATTAATATTAATGCCTTTAACACTAAAGACAATAAACCCATTAGCCGAGCATTTGACATATGGTGGAAACAAACATTATGAGCTTTAAAATACCTAGTTTGCGGGAACTTGCAACAAGAACAAAAGCCACATTTAGGGCACATATGCCCGGCACCGATGTTGAAGCTTACCCTAGTAATATTGCTGTGATCGCTAAAGTAATGAGTGGGTTGATGGCCGAAATTTACACAGTTTTGGGCGATATTAGAAAACAGCTATTTGTTGAAACGGCAACATGGGGTTTAGATCTACATGCTAAAGAGCGGCCAATAGAGCAACGAAAGGCCAATGAAAGTGATGAAGATTTACGCAACCGAATTAAACATGCCGATGCTAAACTGCCTGAAGGTGGCAATGAAGATGATTATGTACGTTGGGCAACCAATTGCCAAGATGTAACCCGTGCATTTGTTACCCCAAACGGTATGGGGATTGGAACAGTTATTGTTTGGCCGATGATGGATGAAGTTAGGCTGAATGGTGTACCGACTTTGGATGATTGCACCATTATAAAAACCAAAATGCAATTGAACATACCTTTATTGGGTGAATTGTTTGTTTTACCGGTTAAGCCAATTAATGTTAATATTGCGATTACCAATTTACAGCCAGATAACGCAGTTACTAGAGATGAAATAACCCAAGAAATTGATGCCTATTTTGCGAGTTTGAACAAAAACCGCACCAATGGGCAGCTTGAAGATTTGCACCCTTCTAATATATCTGAAGTTATTAGTGCTGCGACTACTGAAACCAGCCATAAGCTAAATGGCCCCACTCAAATTATAAGTTTTGGCATTGGTGAAATACCGATACGCGGGGTTATAAGTTTTGTCTAAATATGTGGATGCGATTAAGCGACTTTTTCCGCCTGGTTTAGCGTGGGATGAAAACCCCTTAGTTGAAACCTTGGCGCAAATATTTAGCGCCGTTACCGAAGCCTTTGATGATGATTCAAAGGCTTTATTTTTGGAACGATTTACCCTTAGCCAAAAGCAAAGTTTAGATGAATGGGAACAAGCGTTTGCACTTCAAGATGATTGCAGTGAGTTTGGCACTAGCATTGCAGACCGAAGAAAAAACGTAATCGCCAGGCGCATTGCTTTGGGTGGTCAAACCGAACAAGCCTATAGAGATTTGGCGAAACTGTTTGGCTTTGAAATAGAGATTAAAAGATATGCCGCTTTTAGAGTTGGCTACAGCCAAGCAGGTGATGCGGTTGGTGGCAACCCGCTTGAAATAACAATAAATATTTTAGATGGTGGATTGCTGAAAATTAAAGTTGGTGAATATGGTGTTGGCACCAAACTTGAGAGTGACAAATTATACAAACAAATGGTTTGTGCTTTTAAGAGGAAAGCACCGAGCTATGGCAAAATTAACATAATAGTGGAGTGAATATGGATTTTATATTTCCGAATGATGCGGATGCGGTGGAGGATATGCCACCATTAGATGCAAATACAAATTTTGATGGGTACTGGTTTGCAGAACCCGACCCTGTTAATGGCATTCCGCCTACAATTTTAACGCCAAGCTTTATGAATGGTTTGCTTTGGAATATTCGGACGCTGATAAATGGGTCGGGAATAAACAAACAAGGGGTGACATTTGGTGATTTGTTTAAACTATCTATCCAAAAAATGATTGATACGACACTTGCACCGCTAAACACCACCCAAGATGCATTTAACGACACGAGCATGGTGACGCAGTTAAGATTTGGCGCGCTTGCAATGCAAAATACCGCAATAAATATGAAACAAACCGAACAAATCATAAAATTGAAAGGATAATAATATGGCAACCACACAAGAGTTAACAACTGCCACCAATGCTATGAATGATAGCGCAACCGCTTTGCAGGGGGCGCAAACTGTATTTGAAAATAGTGCAAACGAGATAGCAGCCCAGAAGGCCGCCGCAACGGCGCATCAAGTTGCCGAAACAGCAAAAGTTGACGATAAAATTGTCGATATGACAAATAGCATTTCTAACCCTAACTTGCTTGATAACCCTGATTTTAAAATTAATCAACGCGGTGTTGTTGATGGTGTGGTGGTGAATAGTACGTTACCCTTTGATAGGTGGAGAATATACGGTGGTGTCGCAAATTTATTAACTGCGGCCGATGGCACACGTACATTTGATAGGCTGCTATATCAACAAACCGAACTTGAATTTACGGGTAAAACTTTCACATTCTCTGCTGAGGGTTTGACCGTTGATATTATGGTTGTTGCAGGTAACACTAGCGCCGTATTACAAGCAGGTTCTGGTCGGCAAAGCGTTGTTTTGCATCCTAATGGTGAAGGCGCTAAGCGTGTTGAGTTTTATGCCAATAGCGGAAATGGAAATAGCTATACTATTAAGAATGTTAAGCTTGAGGAAGGTAGCATTGCAACAGCGTTTCAACAGCCACACCCGCAAGTTGAACTGGCGAAATGTCAAAGGCATTACCAATTTAATCTAAATGTATCGGGTAGTGTTGTTGCGTACGCTGATGGGTATGCATTTGCACCTTATGTGACTTACGTGGTTGCAATGGCCACCCTGCCTACAGTTGTAATTACTACAATGACTGCGCTCTTGAACGGAGTAGATAATACTGTAGTTGCATCACATGTTTTAAACAGCAATGACGTAAGCGGCTTCGCCTCGACAATTGCATCGAGTGGGATAACTTTTAATAAGAATATGGGCGGATACATACGCTTCTCTTACACCGCATCAACAGGATATTAGGATAAATATTATGAACTATAATAAAAATAAAACCGCTATTATTGATGGTGATAAAACAATTCCTTGTGATGAGATGAACCCAGATTATCACCTAATTAAATATGGGCAAGAAGCCAATGCAGAATTTGGCATTAAAGCCATTGCGCCAACACTTGATTTGGTTGAAGCTTATGAAGCGCCTTATGTTGTCCCACAACTTGCGCTTAATGCTAAATCATTGGCATATTTGGCATCTACCGATTGGTATGCTACTCGCTTTGTTGAAACTGGGATTTTAATACCTGATGCGATTAAAGCCAAGCGAGCGCAAGCGCGGGGTGATATAAAATAATGTTTAAATTAATAAATAAAATTGGCACCGATAAGCTAAGGCATTTTATTGGTGGGTCTTTATTGGCTTGGGTTTTAATGGTGGTTTGGGTTATGTTCAAGCCGCCTTTTTTGTGGTTGGTTGCAGCGCATTTTAGCGTGTCGATGGGTAAAGAGATTATCCATGATTGGCTAATGTGCAAGGGCAAGTTTGAATTGCTAGATGCGGCTTATACTTTTGCGCCCATGTTACAACTATGGTGGCTATTATACGCGCTCGGTTTTGAGGTGTTATTATGAATGGGGCATATATGGATAAAATAAATTATACGTTATCATTTTTTGCAATGACAATATGGGGTTGGTTGCCTTCCTTAAAATCGGCTTCTGATTGGGCTGGATCAGTTGTACCTATATTAATGGCGGTTTGGATTGCTGTTCAAATATATTTTAAGATTAAAAATCGTGGGAAATAATTGAATTAACAGCCGCTGTTTTAGTGGAAACGGCTGTTAAACTGGGTTTAAAATCAAAACATGTATCTTTCTGATTTTAAAAATAAATTTGCCTTAATTATAAAAGTGACTTCCAAGTTAGGCCGAGAAGTCACTTAGCAGTGATACTGTGGATGTGTACCACATCAACTTTCTTCTCTCCGCATCAATATACTATTCATTCAAAATGCTTATTTCAAATTGGTTTTATTCTTTATAATCAAAGGTTCTAAGGTTTTGGTGTTGGGTTTTGTATATTTGAAATAAATCATGTGAATACTCAAAAAGAATATAACTATTAAATTACAATGGAATAGCAGGCAATTATTCACGAAATTACTGAATTACTAAACAATACATGTGAATTTGAAAGTCAATACCAATTGGGAACAGTATAGTTCTATTACCAATAATTTAGCCGCCCTGCGTCAAAAGGGCGGCTGTTAGGCTCTACAAAAAGAAAGAAGGTAATTACGACTCTGTAAAGCACTTCCAATTCTAAAGTATCATTCGCTAACAAGCTACTAACATTCCAATCGTTAACCAACAGAACTAAACCTTTAACACGCCTCGCTTTTAGTGGGGCTTTTTTTATGGAGAAATGAATATGAATTTAACTAAACAGATACAACTCGCCTTAATTTTAAAAGGTTTCAAGTGTGGCAATCCCGATGGGATTATGGGCGCACTAACTGAAAACGCCATTATAGAATTTAAAATATCAGTAGGTTTAAAAGCCCGTGCCTACGTTGGCCCTATAACATTGAAAAAATTGGGAATTGTAAGGCAATCAAAAACAAATGACTTAATCCCTTGGTTGAACGAAATGTCAAAACAAATGGGCTTAACCGAATTTGATAGCGCATTAAAAAAATGGTTGCGCTCAGACGGTGGTACGGTTGGAAATCCAGAAGATATAGCTTGGTGTGGTGATGCCATGCATACGAGTATTCGTAATTCCATGCCAAACGAAATATTTACCGGTCGAGTAAAACAAAACCCATATCTTGCCAAGAACTGGCTTGAGTTTGGTAATGAAACTAAACCTCTATACGGTGCCATAATTATTTTATGGCGAAAAAGTAAAAGATCAATGTATGGACATATCGCAAATGTAATTGGTTATGATCCAGTTAAAAAACGCTACCGTATAAGAGGTGGCAACCAATCAAACATGGTTTGTGACACATGGGTCGATGCTCATAGAGTTCGTGGACACGGCTTTAGAGTGCCAAAAACATTCGTGGGAACATTACCACCTTTACCTATTATGAATAGCCGTGGCGCTGTGATTTCAACCAACGAGGCATGATATGGCAAATAAAGAACTTAACCCAAAATCAATTGGTAGGCCTTTTGGTGTTTTAACATTCATCATTATTAGTTTGGCCATAACATTTGTTACTTGTTATTTATTAGTTGTCAGTAAAGAAGCATTAAGTGCCGCAATGCCCATATTTATGGCTGTATTAGCAGCATGGTCGCCAATTGTTGGGTTTTATTTTCATAATCGCAGTAAAGAAAAATTAGCAGGTAAAGAAAATGATCCCATTTCTGACGAGTAAAAAAGCAATTTATCTAATTGCGTCTTTGGCTTTAGTTGCTTTATTTTGGATGGTTAAAACCCATTATATAAATGTTGGTATTGAACAATGCCAGGCGAAGATTATAGCCGCAGAGAATGAGCAAAAAGAGCGTCTTACTAAAGCACATATTGAGGCTTTAAAAGATGCTGCACTTGCTACTATGAAGCTGCAGACTGAAAATAATGAATTAAACAATGAGCTAACCAATGTTAAAAAATCTAATAATGATGAAGCTGATAGTGCTTGTTACAGTGTTAACAGGTTGCGCGGGATCAACACTATACGTGCCCAGTAAGATTACACTTGCTGAAGCGCCTGAAACACTAACAAAACCCTGTGCTATACCTGTTTATGTGAAAAGCGGTAATGCTAGAGTTGTTTTTAATGCACATGCAACTGATCGTAAAAATTTAATTACTTGTGGTAAACGATTAAAAGCAGTGGTCGGTTGGTATGTTAAAAGAGATAATTCGGTAAAAAGTGACTAAACTATAAGTCAGTAATATAGTAATTCAACATAGTACGCGGTCGAGGGTAAAACCTTGACCGCCTTTTTTTGTGTCTGAATTTATGTTATAAAACCCATATATTTATCAATTATGATTTTAAAACACACATAAAAGGCAATTATCAATGACTGCAATATTCGCTTATTCAAAAATGTATGTTCATGCTATGCAAATAACAGAAATAAACTTGCAGGAGGTTTGCGACTGGGTTGATAATACGCACGAATTTTCTGCAATGCATAAAGATGGTGAAATAATTTTAACAAATTACCGTGAAAAATCTATTTTAAAACCTAATGATTATTTGGTGCAACTTTTAGTCGAAGGTAAAAAATTATATATGTCTGTTTCAGAAGAACGTTGGAAAGCAGAATATACCGAGGTTGATACAACTAAATTTGAATAGAAATCATTTTAGGGATAATTTGATTTTGGTTAGTTAATATCAATTCAAAATTGGATTGATGATATAATAAAATTGTATTTAAAAATCTGCATCAAATTCAAACAGGAAAGAAGAAAATGGTCTTTCAATTTTTTTAAGTTGGCTATGTTGAAATTCTAAAGTGCCACCCCTACCATAGACAACATGTTTGTTTGTATGCCCTGTCATTCTGTGCCTGAATTCTTCGCCCATACCAGCCTCTTCCATTCTATCGGTGAATGAGTGTCTTAAACTAGTGAAGGCGTGTAGTGGTGTTGATTTGAAGCCATTTATTTTAAGAAATTTATTTATTGTTTGGCAAAGTGTGCCCTCTTTATGGAAGTATTTTGGAAAACCATTTGGACAAGTTTTAAAAACCTCTAGGGCTATACCTACTAAAGGTATAGTGCGTTTGCTTTGTTTTGTTTTTAATCTTTTATCTTTAGAGGGTTCAATTGAAATATAGGGTATTGCCGTATCTAAAAATATATGTTCTTTTTTTAACCTGGCAATTTCGTTTGGCCGCGCGCCGGTATCGAGACTTGCAAAAAAGGCCATCCGAGCCTCGAAGTTTAGTTTTAGAAAAACTGTATTATTTAGCATATCATCGATAGTTTCATTATCAAATGGTGGGCGTATATCATCTTCAGTGTTATCAAAATGGACGTTTTTAAATGGATTATTATAATTGAAATCTCCGATATGATTTGCATAGTCGGAACATATCACTGACAGATTATTAAAGTCTTTTTTAGCTGTATTACCCTTTACTTCGTCATTCAGAATTCGTTCTAACCATAATGAACGAAGTTTCATAACGTGTGCTCTATTAATTTGATAAAAGTCTATTTCACCATTGATAGAATCAAAGTTTTGTACTGCTTTGATTTTTGGATTTTTCCAAATTCTATATTGATCATCCGTTTTTATTTTTTTGTTTTCTGCTTTAATTTCTTCAAAATAAATTTCTAAAACATCTTTTAACAACACTTGTGGTTTATCGACAGCGCCAAGTGCCGTGAGCGATGTTAGCGAATCGGGTAAGAACTTATTTTCTTCTAAATAATTAATTCTACTTACAAGATCTTCGAACTTGTCTAATGACGCAAGTTCATCCGCATGAATATATTTGATATTCAAATCTTGCGATTTTTTAATGGCTTTGGCATATAATTCAGTACCGCAACCATTTGCAAAATAGTGATCCCATTCCTCTACTACTCTTTGATTGATTCGTTCTGCTTTTAATAAAGCTGTTTTATGATCTTTTGTTTTGAGAGAAATCATTTCTTTCTTTTTTAGAGTTGGGTTTTTTTCAAGTACATGTTTTGGAGTTCTGCGTTGATAATAATAAATAAGATTAGAATGCTTAAAGAGATATTTATTTAAATTTCCATGCATATTGAAGAGCCATTTTTATAAAAAGTACTGAAATTGTACTAAAAAATGTACTGGAAAATCAAGAAATGAAATAATTTTTTAATAAATAACATTTTTAAAGTTATGAATTATCTTTATAAAACAATGTCTTATGTAGATATACACGGTTGAAAAGTTTGGAGGCCTCATCCGGAATCGAACCGGAGTACGCGGATTTGCAATCCGCTGCGTCACCACTCCGCCATGAGGCCATTATAAACGATAGAAACAAGGTGGTGATTTCTATGCACGATTTACATTAGATTAAGTGCCAATGTCAATACTAGAACATATAGATAACATTATTTACACAAATTATTATGCGATATAACGATTAATGCGTTTAATAAATTTATGAATGTCGGTTTTTATATTAGAAACTTCAGACAGTGAAAACCATTTTACATCTTCTATTTCTTCGACTTGTCTTACCAATTTTTGAATTGAACAGCCGATGAACAAATATGTAAAGTCATGATGGACATGTGCGGGTTCATTTTTTTTGAGTGATTCGGGTATATTATGGCTATCAATTGAAAAAGGTACGTCGCTACCTTTATGCCATTTATGTAGAACTACATTATCTAAAGCTGTTTCTTCTAGAACTTCGCGCAGTGATTCTTTATATAACTCATCTACACCTTCGACATGGCCACCTGGCTGTAGCCACATTTTTAAAAATTTGTGATCGATTAGCAATATTTTGTCTTGATTTTGGCTTAAAATTAAAGCGCTACAAGTTATATGTGCTACAAAATTTTTACGACTAAAAATGTCTTTATCATTTGACAGTTGATCAAATAATGATGAGGACACATAGGCATCCTCACCATCATAAATATTTTGATATTTAGAGATTAAATCTAATAAATATTTATTATTACGCATTATTATACCAACCTGCTTTGCTCTGCGGCAGCAGCAATGAAGGATACAAATAATGGATGGGGCTTAAATATTTGAGATTTGAGCTCTGGGTGATATTGTACGCCAATAAACCACGGGTGGTCTGGATATTCGATCGTTTCGGGTAAAACACCATCTGGCGATAAGCCAGCAAAATGAAGACCCGTTTTTTCTAACTGATCTTTATAGTTGATATTGACTTCATAGCGATGTCTATGACGCTCGGAAATGTTTGGTTGGCCGTATATCGATGCTATTTTGCTATTTTTATCAAAAACGCAATCATAGGCGCCTAATCTTAATGTACCACCAAGATCGGCATCATCTTTACGCTCAACTTTTACATTATCTTTAACCCATTCGGTCATTAAGCCAATAACGGGATGTTCAGTTTCGCCAAATTCGGTGCTACCCGCATTTTCCAAGCCCGCTAAATTACGCGCGGCTTCGACAACCGCCATTTGCATACCCAAACAAATACCAAAGAAAGGTACTTTATTTTCGCGTGCATAACGTACGGCTTGTATTTTACCTTCTGAACCGCGTTTACCAAAACCGCCAGGTACAAGAATTGCATGAGTTTGCCTTAATAGCTCATCCACATTATCGGCATTTACATCTTCACTATTAATCCAAGTAATATTTACTTTTACTCGGTTTGAAATACCGCCATGCATTAATGCTTCTTTTAATGATTTATAGGCATCTTCTAGTTCAACATATTTACCAACGATAGTGACTTTAACATCTCCATCTGGGTTGGAAACTATTTCTGAAATTTTAAGCCAACGGCTTAAATCAGGCTCGGGTGCATCATCGATGCCAAATGCTCTAAGCACTGCATCATCAAGCCCTTCGGCATGATAAGACAAAGGTACATCATAAATACTTGCTACATCCAATGCCTGAATAACACTATCTTCGCGCACATTACAAAATAGAGCAATTTTGCGTAGCTCATTAACTGGAATTGGTCTGTCTGAGCGACAAAGCAAAATATCGGGTTGAATACCAATTGATCGAAGCTCTTTTACACTATGTTGTGTTGGCTTTGTTTTAAGTTCGCCTGCTGTTGGAATATAGGGCAACAGAGTAAGATGAATAAAGATTGCCTGACCACGCGGTAGCTCATGACCCAGTTGGCGTATCGCTTCGAAAAACGGTAAGCCCTCTATGTCGCCCACTGTGCCGCCAATTTCACAAAGGA